>JAEUHE010000096.1 GCA_016793885.1 Verrucomicrobiales bacterium | reverse complement strand
CTTAATAAACTCCGTCACTGTTTGGGGACTCGATACGTCGAGGTGCTTAGTTGAGTTTTTCATGTAATACCGCTAGCACACCTCAAACAGTGACTTTGCTCAACTGCATGGATTGGGCTGAAGGCGGAACTCCGTACGGGGGACCAGCCACTTCACCGCATGGAGTTCCCACTTCAGTGGGGGCCGCGTCCGCCATGACCCATGGAGTGAGAGCTTACCGGGGGCGGACTGAAAAACCTGAGGCTCGGAGGTAAGGAGTTCCCACTTCAGTGGGGGCCGCGTGCGCCATGACCCGCGGAGGGAGAGCTTACCGGGGGGGCCGAGTAGAAAACTTCGGGCTCGCTTCTGCATACGTCGCCCTTTCCGCCTGAAGGCGGAACTCCGTACGGGGGACCAGCCACTTCACCGCATGGAGTTCCCACTTCAGTGGGGGCCGCGTCCGCCATGACCCGTGGGGTGAGGGCTTACCGGGGGCGGACTGAAAAACCTGAGGCTTGGAGGTATGGAGTTCCCACTTCAGTGGGGGCCGCGCCCGCCATGCCCCGTAGGGTGAGAGCTTACGGGGCGGGCTGGAAAACTTCTGGGTCGTATCCGTGTAGGTCACCCTTTCCGCACCAGGCCTCCTCCAAAATGAGTCACACCCGCACTCTTCACCCCACTGAAAATTTCTTATCGCGTCCTCGTCGAGTTACGCTAGTTTCGCTGCGCCTGGAGCACTTGAGGTGATCTCGTGAGTGACTTGATGCGTGGAGAGAACAGCGAATACGAACGAAGGTCTATCCAGTGGATGCCCGGATGTAAGGGGTTGTCCTGGGCTCTCGTGTGCTGGCTGGCTGCAGGCCTGGGTGACGATGTCGCCCAAAGCACGACGCTTCCCCCCAGATCCGCTCTTCCCGGCCAACCCCTCCCTCATTTTTGCACAAGTTACCCCGGCTCTGAGTCGCGAAGTAAAGGCACGAGCAACTTGGGAACCGCGATGGTCACCACCGGGGACGTGTCCCTGGTGTACATTCGCGTGCGATTTCCCGACGAGCCCCCGGAGCCCGTCCTGTTCGAGGAGGTCAGCAACGATCTCACCCAGGCGACGGCAGCCCTGGAGTCAATCTCCTACGGTCGATGCCACCTGCACTGGACGATCACTCCCGTTCTGACGCTTCCCAGATCGCGCGACGACTATGCCGCGGGGGATGGCCTTCAACGGCTTGCTGAATGATGCTCGAGAGGCCGCCCAGGCGCAGGGAATCGACTACACGCGCTTCAACCTCGACGTGGTGCGCCATACTGGGATTGCGGGCCTCGCGAGCGGAAGCGCTAACGTGGGGAACCGCGGGCTTCAGCTCTCCGCCTCAGGTTGGTTTCTCTTGATTCACGAAATCGGCCACAACTTCGGGCTTCACCATGCCAACTTATGGGACACGAAGGGTTCCGATCTTCCGATAGGCTCGCCTCCCCTGCCCTCCGACTCTAAGGAGTTTGGGGATCCGTTCAGTATTCCAGTTCATCCGAACGGTGCACTCGGCCAGCCCACTCTCACCGGCCCTGGCCAATCCCTCGAATACGGCGATCCTTGGGATTTCATGGGATCAGGCGGAGATCACTTCAGTATGCCCAACCGCACGGAACTAGGGTGGGTGGATGAGGACACCATTGCTCGTGTGACCCAATCAGGCACCTACCGTCTCTATGCCTCAGAGACGCCGCGCCTGATCAACGGACGATTCTATGCCCTTCTCATTCCGGCACGCGAGCATGGCCTGTGGGTGGAGCTTGCACCCACCAACCCGTTGTATCCGAACGCCGGCGCGATCCTCCGGTGGACCCAAACCGATCGTCAGGTCGGAACGGACTTGCTGCAGCCGAGCGTCGCATTCGTGAATGACTCTTTCGAACGCACACTCCCCCTGGCAGCCACGTTCTCGGACCGCTTCCGCAATGTTCATGTGACACCCATCCAAGCCGGCGGCTCCGGGCCCGAACGTTGGATGGATGTCGTGGTCGAGCTGTCGCCCAGCTCCTCGAATCGACCACCGGTCGTGGGCCTGAGGGCCGACCGACTCCAGGTGAAGCCGGGAGAGCCAGTCGTCTTCACCGCGGGAGTGGTTGACCCCGATGGCGACGATCTGTCCTGGCACTGGAACTTCGATGATTCTACCACCGCGCTAGCGTCCAACCGGGTCGAGAAGATCTGGTCGGAGGTGGGTGAATATGTAGTCCAGCTAGAGGTGAGCGATCGCAAAGGCGGCGTGGGACGCTCCCACGTGGTGGCGCGGGTCGGCCAACCCGCCACCGCCAAAATAGCGGGCCGGGTCACCGATGATTCCGGAACTCCAATCGCCGGCGCCCGTGTGCACGGCCTGGCCGTCGAAGGAAAGAACCGGACTCTGCGCTGGATGATCACGGATTCGGACGGCCGCTACACGCTGACACAACTCGGGCCGGGCGTTTACACCAATGGAGCATTCGCGTTCGGATTCAAAATGGATCCGGCTTCGGCTCTAGAGATCACCGGATCGGAAATCAGGAACCAAGATTACCGAGGTCGGGCATTGCGCCGGGTGGACATCGAGAGTCCCCGAATTATCTCCGAGGGAGCTGGATTGACGACTGTGTTCACCTTGACCAGAACCGGACCGATCGATGACCCATTGGAGGTCCCCTTCCAACTCTCCGGCACGGCCGAACCAGGCCGGCACTATGTCGAGCCGTCGGTTCGATCGGTGTTCATTCCATCCGGCAGCCGGACGGCGACGCTAGCGCTGGAAATTCTGGATGTTCCGGGAATTGAATCTTGGAAGACCATCCAACTCAGCGTCGACATTCCGGTTCAATCGGAACATCGACGCGCCGACGGGCGAGTCTACCACCGCTTCTACCCGGGGCTCGATTGGGAGGGCATCGGGGGGCAAGCCTTCTGGACCCTGACCGACCCGGTCTTCGTGCCAGGCGCGAGCGCCACCGCGACCATTGCCGATGACGACCTACGGCTGGAGATCGGGGAAGATGAACCCAGCCGCTTTACGTTGAGGTTCCGCGGTGAGCCCGGCACATCCATCACGATCGAAGAAAGTCGCGACCTGGTACGATGGGTTCATCTATCGACCCAATTTCTTCCACGCACCGGCATCAGCGAGTATAAACTAGCCAAACCAAAGACCGGCCACCGATTCTTCCGGCTAGTCTTCCCGACACAACCGCCTCCGTAGGGCTCGCCCCCCTATGGACCGCGCGTGGCATGCCACCGCTTTTCCTTCTCGCCACCCTATACCCTCCAAGTGACGAGGAACATGGTATGCGAAGACCACGTCGCTGCATTCCGGAGGGGGGAAACGTCCGGGGACGGACGTCGCTACAA
>JAEUHE010000095.1 GCA_016793885.1 Verrucomicrobiales bacterium | reverse complement strand
AAAGTACTTCCGCGTCGTCAATCCCTGATCCCGACCTAACTCTGTAGGAGACGAGGTCACGAGGCTTCCGTTTCTCATCGGACGCCAGGTGTCGCACCTGGCGTCCGATTCTACCATCCACCCATGAGTCTCAATTTGTACCAGCCCTCACCCGCCGGTAGGAGACGAGGTGACTAGGCTCTGGGATTTACTCGGACAGGATTCCCGCACGGAGTTCCGCATGGAGTTCCGCCTTCAGGCGGCGCAGCCTTCCTCTCCCCGCACGGAGTCCCGCCTTTAGGCGGTCCCCTCCGCATTCCTACGATTTACCCGAACGCTCACGAAGTAGAAGAAGTGACCCTGAACCGCCTCAAGGCGGGACTCCGTACGGGGACGGGGGTGCCGAACCACCTAAAGGTGGAACTCCATGCGAGAATCCGTACGGGGATGGGCAGGAACTCTCGACGGTCGGTCGCCTTTTTGCTGCTCTCGCTTGGGACACAACTCAGCTCAACCGCCGCTGAGCCGACCACGAACTACCTTCCGCTTCACCCTCCGCGAACTGACGAGGTCACTCCGCTGCTCGGCAACGAGCATTTCGGGTTCTACCCTCGCGCCAGCGCCACGGCGGGCTACGATGATAACATTACCCTGCGGCCGACCAATCCCGCGGATGATTTCATCTGGACGTTCTCACCCGGTTTCACCCTCCTCGCCGGAGAGTCCGGTAACTCTCTAGGAAATTCGACCAGCATTCGCGGGGCATCCTTGGGTGCGGAAGATCAGAAGAGCGGCGTGGCCAATCGGGGATTGCTCACCACCAGCAAGGGTCTCACCATAGACTATGGGGCGGCGCTGCGTTATTTCAGCAAGAACAGCGATCAAAATGCGGTCGATCATGCCGCTCGGATCAATGGAGTGCTGCCCTTGGAACGCTTGAAGCTCCATCTGTTCCAAGACCTCCAATCGCTGTCAGATGCCACCATCGATTTCGGCACTCGCACTCGGCGTCAGCAATATATCACCGAGCTGGGTGCTAGCTACTCGCTGACCGAGCGGACATCTCTCCAATTAGATGGCTATCAGGCCATCCATGATTACCAAACGGGCATCGGTAGTCGGGAATGGCGTGGAATGGGATACGCCAATTATACCTATAGTCCCACACTCACCCTTGGAATCGGCGGCGGTGGCGGGGTGTTGGACCCCTCCAGCGCGTCCTCCCAATCGTATACTCAAGTCAGGGTTCGGGTTGCCTACGCCGTTACCGAAAAAGTCTTCCTAGATGCTTCCGGGGGAGCAGAATTCCGTAAGTTAGGAGACGGATTGCCGCACACTCGAACGCCGGTTTTTGACATGGGGCTTGCCTATGCTTTGAGCCCTCAGTTCCAAGTCCGGCTTTCTGGGGGGCGACGCAACCAAAGCTCTGCGCTCTATACTCGGCAGAATTACGCGGATACGAGCGCTACCCTTACCCTGTCCTATCAACCCATGGAGCGGCTTGCCGTCTATTCCGCGGTCGATTACCACCACCTCGGGTATCGATCGACAGGGGGAGGGAACCCAACCACCCGCCGCGACGATTATCTTGCTCTACGGGTCGGCATTGGTTTTGAGCTGGCTTTACGATGGTCATTAGGTTTGTATTATCAATACCGAGAGAATTCATCAGCGGATCCTCTCTTTGAGTATGCCAACAACCAGACAGGAATCTCGCTGGCCTGGGCGTATTAAAGGAAAAAGGAAGCAAGACACCACAACTCATCATGCAACCTGAACAAGCGCACGATAATGCCGAGTCCGGAGCTCTTCTCGCACGGAGTTCCGCCTTTAGGCGGTTCGGGGTCCCCATCCCAGTATGGAGTTCCGCCTTCAGGCGGAAAGGGCAACCTCGGTCCGCTGAACCCCGAGCATTAGCACGGGCGGCGGTGGCCTTCGGTAGGGGCTTGGTTCCCGTCTTTCTGGTCTTGGCTCTGGCTGCTCTCGTCCAGCCGATGGACGCCTACGCGGCCTCCGCTTCTGAGCCCAAGGATTACCGCAAACCGCTGCCACGAGCGCCGGTACAGGGTGCCAGCGTGCCCACGGAAAAGGCCGCCCTGGCCTCGGTAGTCCCGCCGGCTGCGCCCGGCCCAACTCCTACCCCGGTGCCAGCGACGCCCTCGGTCTCCTCGTCAACGTCTGCGCCCGCTCCAGGCCCTGTTTCTCCGGGTCCTCGCCCCACCGATCATTATGTTATCTCTGCGAACGATGTCCTCCTGATGAAGGTATACCAGGAGGAAGATTTGGAATCCAAACCCAGGGTTGGCGTCGATGGGACCGTCAGTTTACCTCTCTTAGGAACCGTCTCGGTGTCCGGTCTCACTTTAGAGCAGGCGCGTGAGAAGATTCGCTCGGAGTTGGATCGGCGTTTTATCGTCAACCCGCAGGTGAGTCTGAGCGTGACCGAATATGCCAAGCGGAAGTTCACCGTGCTTGGACAAGTGCAGCGAACGGGAATTTATGAGTATTCAGGTGAGGAAAAAATGAGTTTGCTGAAGGCTATCGGCATGGCGGGTGGCTACACTCGACTTGCAGCGCCATCTCGAGTCACCGTTCAGCGTATTGAGAAAGGATCGCTCAAAACGATTCGGGTCGATGCCGAATCCACATCTAGAAGTCCGAATGGGGGACCGTTTGAGGTTCTACCGGACGACACCATCACCGTGGGAGCGAGGCTCTTCTGATGAAACTATTCCAAAAGAGGTGTCAGGTGTTAGGTCTCAGGTGTCAGGTGCCTGAAGCTGCGAATGGTCGCTTGAGGTGCCGGGGATTGAACATTGTGAACCGCTCATTTCACATTTTACATCTCCGAATGGGCCGACACGGCCCATACGACACTGTAGCGTCGTCCGTGTCGGACGATTCCCCGTCATGCGGAGCGCAGCGGGCATCTACCGACAGCCTTTCTCTCCTTCCCCGCCGCTTGCGCCGGCACGGCCCACACTACAAGTGTAGCGTCGTCCATGCCGGACGATTCCCCGAGCGCAGCGGGCGCATTCCTCAAATGAACAATGAGCAATGTGCAATGAACAATGTGCAATGAACAATGTGCAATCGGCGGTCTCCCCTAACCCCTCTTCCATTTCCCAATGACCTCCCCAAACAACGGTTACCCACCGGATCGACCAGCGGTCGAGAATACTGGCTCAGGTCAGATGGACGCGCGTTATGTGTTCCATGTGATCCTTGAGCGGGCCTGGATCGTCGCTAGTGTCTTTGTCGTGGCGCTGCTGGTTACAGTGGCTTACCTAAACCGCGCTCCCCGAATATTTGCCGCCACGGCAACTCTTCAGGTTGAGCAGCGGGAACAAAAGATTCTGAAGTTTGAGAAAGTGGTGCAGGAAGATCTGCAGAGCATGGAAACCATGCGGACGATCCTCCAAACCATTAAGACCCGGATCTTGCTCGAACGAGTTGCTGTGACAAATCACTTGGCCGCTGATCCTCGCTTCACTCCGGCGGAAGAGCGGGTCGACGGCACAGCGTTACCTACCGCTTCAGAACTGGCTCACAAGCTAGATCGGGTGGTTCGGGTGGCTTTGAGGCCGGGAACTCGGCTCATCGACGTGATCGTAGAGCACCAGAACCCGGAACTAACCGCGCAAATCGCTAACTCCTTGGTAGAGTCCTTTATCCGCTATGGATTCGAGCAAGACAACGCGGCGTCTACCTTGGCCAGTGAGAATCTGATGCGAGAGGCGGAACGAATGAAGACCAAGCTTCACGACTCAGAAGTCGCTCTTCAGAACTATTTAAGTGAGTCCAAATCGATCTCTTTGGAGGAAAGGCAGAACATTGTTACTCCGAAGCTCAAGGAACTGAGCCAGCGGCTAACTGAAGCCAAGGCAACCCGGATCAAGCAAGAATCCGAGTTTGCCAAGGCACGGCTGCTTGGCACCAACATCGTAGAATTGCAGGCAATCCCTACCATCGCTGCCGATCCCACCGTGATGGGCCTTCAGCTCAATCTCGCCAAAGTGGAGGCGGACTTCTCAACCCTAAAGTTACGTTATCGGCCAGAGCATCCGAAATACTTGCAAATGGCGAGCCAGTTGGCGGAGATGCGAGATGCCTTGGCGACGGCGGTCCTCCGTGCTCAGCAGGGCATGGCGACCACGTTTGAAAGCAGCAGGACGGGAGAAATAGCACTGGAACAAGCGCTTCAGGAACAGGAGAAAACGGCGCTAGAACTGAACCAGAAGGCCATCCAGTACAGCGTGCTTAGCCGCGAGGTTGAATCGGATCGTGCAATGTATGACGCTGTATTGAGTCGGCTGAAAGAAACGTCTCTCACCAAGGAGTTGGCCAGCTACAAGGTGCGCGTGGTTGAATCTGCGCTTCCACCAACGAAGCCCATACGTCCTCAAAGAATGAAGATCCTTGTATTGGGTTTGATCCTTGGTCTGCTCTCAGGTATTGGGCTCGCGCTCGGTATTAATTCTCTGGATAACACTTGTAAGAGCATCGAACAGGCGGAAGAGGCGTTGGGTATTCCGGTGTTGGCCACTATCCCCAAAATTAAGGACTTGGAGCAAGCAGCGCACCAAGTCATCGTCTCCGAGGACTCCACCTCCCAGAACGCGGAAGCGTTCCGCACCCTGCGCGCCTCCTTGTCGATGTTGGGGAGGGTTGAGGACCGGCGCGTCTTTCTGTTCACCAGCGCCATGCCTCAAGAGGGAAAGACGTTCACTTCGCTCAACTTCGCCATGTCTTTGGCGCAACAGGGCCTGCGCACGCTGCTGATTGATTGTGATCTCCGGCGTCCCAATGTGGAACGATCATTGTATGGCAAGCGCACGACCCATCCAGGTGTGGCGGACTATCTGACCGGCCGCCGGCCGCTTGAGGAGATCATTCAGACCACCGAGTTCCACGATTTCTTTATCATCGGGGTGGGAAGCTCCACACCTAACCCGGCTGAGCTGCTGGCCCAGGGGCGAATGTCCAAGTTACTGGAAGAAGCCTTGGAAAAATATGATCGGATTGTCATCGACTCAGCTCCGATTCAGGCCGTGAGCGATACCTTGCTGGTGCTCGAAGGCGTTCAAACGGTCTGTTTGACGGTGCGCGCGGGAAAGACCCCGCGCAAAGCCTCGGCGCGGGCTTTGCAGACGCTGCGGAACGCGGGGGCACCCGTGGCGGGGATTGTGTTGAACTGCCTGCGTCGGCCGCGCGGGGGTGGATACTACTACAACTACTACGATTACTCCTACGGCCAGCGGGAGGACGACAACAAGAACAAGACCAAGGGACGCAAGGTCGTCGATCTGCCCAAAGTGCACCGCGGATGAGGTGGGGCGGGGGGAGCATGGGATTGCACATTGCTCATTTTCCATTTGGGATCTCCGGAACCCGTAGGGTTCACAAACATTAGCCGGGCGATCGTAGATCCCCGGAAACTCGTTCCCAAACCACGGCACCCCGCAGGGCGTGCCACCTGCTTTCCCTTCCCCCAAAGTGCAATGTGAAATGAGCAATGAACAATGTGCAATCCGGTCCCTTCCAATCACCTTTCCTCCTTGGCCAGCGTGAACAGCACCGCGCACTGGAGTAGAAAAAGCATCAGGATCGAATAAATCTGGAACGGAAAATCCACGCGGGCGTGGATCAGACAGCCGACCATCGCGATCCAGATCATGGCCGTGAAGAGTCGCGGCGCCGGCTTGCCGTGCTGAATCAGTGGCCAGCGAAGCAAAACCAAGGCAAACGCGGCCGCAATGAGCGCAGATCCGACCCATCCAAACGTGATCCGGGTTTCCATCCAGTCGTTGTGCAGCTGCGCGGGCCAGTAGTCTTCCAACGTGTTCCGATAGAGCTGGAACACGGCTTCAAAACTTCCCGGTCCGGTGCCAAACACCGGATAATCGGTCGCCATCTTCGCGGCCAACTCATAGGTCTTCTCTCGTCCCACCACCAAATCCGCTGAGGCGGTCTGGAAGCGTTTCATCAACGCTCCTCCATCCATCGCCACCGCTCCGGTCCCAATCAATACGACGCACGCTCCCACGATGGCGAGGGTGCGTTTCCGCTGGCGGCGCTCTGCCTGCATCACGAGCAGCAACGATGCGGCGGCGGCCGTGATCACGGTTACGATCGCTCCCGCCCGACTGAGCGCCACCAAAGGACAGACTGCAATCAACGCCGCAATGGGCAGCAGTATGCGATGCGGCGCCCGCCGCGCATCCGGATCGCGCTGCTGAGCCACGCGCTCAAGCCACCACCAGAAACCCAGCACCACCGGCCAGAGCAAGTTGAAATACTGAGCCGCGTTGGAGCGGTAGGCATAAGGGCCGAATTGAGACGTGGCTTGCCGGTTGATCGCGCCTTCCGCGATCCACAGCAGCTTGGCTCCGCCGTCGGCGCGCTGGATCAGGCCCTGACACGCGAGCAGCGCTCCGTTCACGGACAAGACCCAGAGCAGGGTCGCCAGTCGTCGTGACGGAGGAGTCAGGTACGGCAACGAGGCGTCGTGTTCTTCATCTTCCCTGGGCGGCTGTGCGGTTCCCCCCATGAGCCAGTCATAAGCCGCCCAGAAGGTGCAGCACAGGGCGGAGTAGTCGAAGAAGGCGCCGACGCTCCGTTCGAGATGGTAGGTGTGAGGCAGCCAGGGAAGGTAGGACGGGAAGAAATCGAAGGTGTTCGCGGCGGGATCCCAGCTCGCCCGAGGATTCCAAATCGACAGCAGGCAGTAGACCAGGATGGACCCCGAGATCAACGCCAACGTCCGGGTCAACCAGCGGCTCCGGCGTGAGGTTTCTCCCAGGCTCCATTGCCCGGTGAGGACGCGACGGCAGAGCAGCTTGTTCAACAGCAGCAATCCCAGGAGATAGCCTGCGGCGTTCATGGTCCAGATGGACCAGTTCTCGGTCGTGCCAAAGGCCCAGGGGCTAAACACCACCATGAACAGGATCAGATACTCCGTAGCCTTGTCGGTCCAGCGATAGGCGGGAAAGCTGGCTAGCCGGGAGCGTCCGCCGCCCTGGGACCGGGTCGAAGAAGGATGAGCTGTGGTGCTGGTAGTCAGCATGCGCACGATCATCGTGCACGATTCATTGACTCGCTGCAATGCTTGAGAAGGGAATCCCGCGGTCCTCACACAAAGGCCGCTGAGGTCACAGAGGCGAAGCGGAGACCGAGGGTTGAACCGCAAAGGACGCAAAGGACGCGATGTGGGAAGGGGAAGGAGACGGAAAGGGCGACGGATTGCACATTGCGAATTGCTCATTGCTCATTTGTCATTGCCGAGAAATGAGGCCCGCTGCGCTCGGGGCTGGGGCAGGCGGACGACGCTACAATTGATAGGGGCCGTGTCGGCCCATTTCCCTTCCCCAATGTGCAATGTGAAATGAGCAATGAACAATGTGCAATCCCCTGCTCCCTCTGCTCCCCGCCGACCTTTGCGAGCACCAACGCCACTAGGCTTTCCGGAGGGAGACCGAGGGTTGAACCGCGAGGTGGAAAGTGCAAGGGCGACGGATAGAACATAGCGAATTGTTCATTGC
>JAEUHE010000094.1 GCA_016793885.1 Verrucomicrobiales bacterium | reverse complement strand
TCCAATCGCAGGTCTCGCTCACCTTGACTCGGAGCATGTTGGCGGTGGCCTGACAATGGGCTCCCTGCTTTGCTCATCGAGATCAATTCTCGAGGTCTATCCGCAATCGATAAAACCGATGAACTTCAACAGCTTGGACATCTAGGTTTCCTATGTGTTGAGGTTCACCAGGTAGGCTTTGCCAGACTGAGTTCGGATCAAGGCCATTGTTATACTCAAGTGTGTTTGAGGTGGATGAGATTCGACCCGCTGAACACCTCCTCCCCTGGTGGCCGGTGTGAATTCGACGACTCGCTGCGGCCGTCAGGGCTCGACGCAAGACAGCAAAGCGCAGACAGCAAAGCGCGGGGAAAACGAGGGCACAGAATGGAGATAGGCACCATTTAACCTTCGGGCTCGGACAACAGGGAGCCCCCGAAGGAGAGGAGGACAGCAGTGGCTGTCGGCAACGCGTTCGACTTAGCTCAGGGCATCCAAATGGAACCGCGCTCATCGAGATCTCCGACGTTAACCACAGGATTTGAGGTGGGCAATCTTGCTTTTCGACAGCTGCAGCGGCTTGGCAGGCCACTACCTGTCCCGGGCATGCAATTCTGGGAGGATAACATGCATCTGCCCAACCATTTGACTCGCGTCCGACGGCGGTAAACATTCGCGAGCAAACTTTCCATTTTCTGGCATCTCCGTGCCGCTATCCTTTTGCTCATGGAGGAAACTGCTCCTGTTCATCACCCGGTGCGCACACCTCTTCGTTGGGGGTGAGGGTGTGGTATTTTCGGAAGTGCAAAGTGTGAGGCCTTTGTAGGCCCGATGCGGCGCTGTGGTTGAGCAGAATTCCTAATTGGAGACTTTGAAACGCCGTGTACCCTCTGTGAGACTGCTGGCGCGGTCGGCAATCTCAGTTCCATTGCAAACGGCCGGCTGCTGCTTCGGGTGATGCTTTCGCGCAGTTGAGCTTTGTCGCGGGTGAAGATGTGGACGCCCTTTCTTCCGCGTGAAATCGTGACGTACCACTGCTCGTGGCTGGTGGCGGCTTGAACGGAGGAATCTGAGAAGATAACTTGGTCCACCGTCTTCCCCTGGGCTCCGTAGGACGTCACGGCATAGCCCCGGATGAACTGACGGAAGGACGTGCCTAGGACGCGGGCATCGGTTAACTGTAGGTTTCCGTCCTTCAAGACTCGTCTCACCGTGACCAGTTCGCCGTTCGCTAGCCGACGTCCGTCTGCGCTAAGGCCGTTTGATTTGAGTTGGATACGATCTCCGGGGGCGACCTTCAGTTCCTTCTGCTCACAGAGCGTGATTCGATCCAGATGTTTGAACGGGATGGAGGCTGTCTTCGAGCCCTGAGCGACCTCGAGATGGGTGTCGGTGACAGATACCAGACGGGCCTGGTCTCCCTTCTTAAAGCCACGTACGTTCCGATTAAACACCACGCGCGTTTGGTCCGTGTAGGTTCGTGGGTCTCGTTTCTGCGCCTCGGTAGCGTCACGAGGGACCAGGGTCGATAGCGGGGTCTCGATTTCACCGACTTTCTTACGTTCTTTCAGTGCAGCTCGCACCGACTCGTTGATGCGATGAATCTCATCCCAACTCTGGGAAACGATGACGGTCGAGTCTCCCCGGTCGACTTGGTCCAGGTAACAGTCGATCAGCCTTTTGCCGTGGTCTTCGGTTCCCGACTCCGTGATGGCTCCCTGGCGCTCTAGTCGCTGGAAGGATTCGAAAACCTTGCCGTCCCGGGCTTCGCGCACGGCGCGGCGGTATTGTTTGATCCGCTGTCGTTCCTTTTTGGTCTTGGCCAGTTCTGGATTTTGGCGGCGGATCGTGGTGAGTTCGATAGGCTCCAATCCGGAATATTTCTCTATGGCGCGCATGGCGTCCATCGCATCAACCGGTCCATGCTGGCGCGTATCACCGGACAGGAATATTCGCCCTGACCCGATCTTGATCTTTTCGATCAGAGCGATCATTTGCTTCCCGCCGAGTTGGCCTGCCTCATCCACGATGACGACGGTGCCTCTTTTCATTTCCGGCTGGGCTAGGAAAGCACTCACGGTGGCAGTTTGCTGAAAACCATCCTTCTCCAGATCGATCACTTGTTGGCGTTGAGGGGCCAGGACGATTACTTGTCGACCGCTCGTCCGGAGGATGTCGTGGACCTCGCGGAGGGTGTAGCTCTTCCCGGTTCCTGCCCCGCCGCGAAATAGCGACATGAAGTTGCAAGAACGAACCAGTCGATCCACCGCTTTCCGTTGTTCCGGATCCAGCGATTGGTTTCGGAGAGTGTAATGGGTACATAGAGGATGGGATGTGCCCAAACCCAAGCGGGCTAGGTGAACAATTGCCTTTTCCCGCTCGAGCGCGGCCTTGGTGGTGACGAAACCGGGTCGGCGATCGTCACGAAGGTAGTTTCGCGCACGACTGAAGGATTGTAGTTCCGTGACCGGAATATCCTGGCCTCGGGCGAACTCTAAAGCATGGCGCCACAGGTCTGTCTCACGCACCACCGAGTGCCGATCGAACAGGTGGTCTTCGGCCCAGGTTAGTGCCTTCTCGGCCAAACCACGTTGCGCTGGGAGTTCGGACGTTACCGGACCGGTCAATCGGGTTAACGACTCCGACTCGAGAGGGGTAAGTTGGCTCTGCCAATGACGCTGCAGTTCCTCCGGGCTGAACTCGCTAGACTTCTGAGCCCGATGTTTATGGGCGATGTGATCTCGAATCTCTGCCAGGTTCGATTCGGATTTGTCGGGTGCTGCTTCCAGGAGCTTCTGGGTTTGATCATCGATTTGGCGGTGGCGTTTCGAGAACTTCTGGATCAACTCCGGAGCCACCCCATCAAGTTCGAAATCTCCGCGCGGCGTGTTGGTGATCGAATAGCCAAAGCGGCGGAGTTTGCGAGTCAGCTCATGATAATACACATTTTGCACGAAACGAGACGCTACCAACATGTCGTGGTTCTGGAGGGCCTTCCAACAGCTCTCGGTGGCGTCATAGGTCGCGTTGAAGACGATGCAATGGGTATGAAGATGCGGATCCATAGCCCGGGAGGTTTCGTGACGGAATAGGGCAGCGGCGACATTCTGGGT
>JAEUHE010000093.1 GCA_016793885.1 Verrucomicrobiales bacterium | reverse complement strand
GCAACCCGCGTTGGGGTTGTGAGAAAACAACGACTAACCCAGGGTAGGCGCTCCCGCTTCGCGCCAACCCTGGGCTTTGAGGCGGAATCCCTGTGGGATTCTAACATCTGGTCGAAGAACTTGTGGGTAATACTCAGAGAGTTCTGCCGCACTCCCTATCGTCAAACGCTTCGCGAAGCGTCTTGGAGTGCTGTAGCCCTCGACAGCTTTTCGGGTACCCCGGAGGGGGATTCCAATGGTCATTACCCAGAAATAAGTACACCCCAGGCCAAACCGAGCCCAACAAAACGCCCGCCATTTGTGAGCCGCTATACTAGTATCGGGGCACTTTCGGATCCACCTCCGTTGACCAGCGGTCGATGCCACCTGTGAGGTTGTATAGTTTCTGAAAGCCCAGGTGCTTCAATTGAGCGATGGCGTTCAGGCTACGGACGCCGTGGTGGCAATAGACCACGACATCCTCGTTTTTCCACGCTTCGAGCTCCTCCACTCGGTGGAAGAGCTCGCCGAGTGGAATTAAGGTCGAGTCCGGCAAGGCTGCTAACTCGTGTTCCTCCGGTTGGCGGACGTCCAGCAGGCGGGGACGTGGCTCCGTCTGGATCCAGGCGGCCAGCTGCTGAGGCGTGAGGGAGGCGTATACAGACACAACTCAACGACCTATTGGCTCAGGGTGCCCAGGAAGCGTTCACAATCGATCGCCGCTGCGCATCCCATCCCGGCCGCTGTGATGGCCTGGCGGTAGACGTGATCCGAGCAATCTCCGGCTACGAACACCCCTTCGATATTGGTGGCCGAGCCTTCCTTGGGAATCACGTAGCCATTCTCATCCATGTCAATCAGCCCTTTGAACAGCTGGGTGTTGGGGACATGGCCGATGGCTACAAAGACGCCGGCGCAGTCGACGGTGTTTTCCGCCCCTGTCTTGAGATTTTTGACCCTAACGCCGGTCACCTTGTTCTGCTTCACATCCAGCACCTCGGTGACGACCGAGTCCCAGATGGGCTTGATTTTAGGATTGGCGAGAGTGCGTTCAGCCATGATGCGTGACGCGCGCAGGGAGTCCCGACGGTGGATGAGGTAGACCACGGAGCCGAAGCGGGTCAGGTAGCTGGCTTCCTCACAGGCCGAATCGCCGCCGCCGACCACCACCAAGGGCTGGTTGCGGAACATGGGCAGGGCGCCATCGCAGGTCGCGCAGTACGTAACCCCTTTTTTCTCCAGCAGGTCTTCACTTTCCAGGCCGAGGTGGCGGTGGCCAGCTCCGGTGGCGATGATCAGACTCTGGGTGGTCACCGGTTCGCCATCCACTTTGAGCTGGAAGGGCCGCTGGGAGAGGTCGATCCCGTCGACGGTTCCGAACTGGACGCGAGCCCCAAATTTTTCCGCCTGTTTCTGCATCCTGGTCATCAGCTCGTAGCCGTCCACACCCTCGGGAAATCCGGGGAAGTTTTCGACGATGCTGGTGGTGGTGAGCAGCCCACCGGGCATGCTTCCGGTCAGGACCAAGGGGTT
The DNA here is from genome assembly GCA_016793885.1 of Verrucomicrobiales bacterium. Lineage (NCBI taxonomy): Bacteria > Pseudomonadati > Verrucomicrobiota > Verrucomicrobiia > Verrucomicrobiales > Verrucomicrobiales bacterium. The sequence goes on along the minus strand of JAEUHE010000093.1, from coordinate 92,797 downwards.
TAGGTTGGCTCGCGCGGTGTAGAGGGCCGCGGTCAACCCCGCACACCCTGTGCCAATGATGACTACTTTTTCCATAAGTCTTTGAACCGTAATTGTCGCAATGACAGTTGGCAAGTGATGAGAAGGTTGAACAAATCGAATCGCCATCCCGTCTGATGCACTATTAGCAGCTTAACTTGGAACCAGGCTATGAAAGACAATGTGCTGAAGTGGATTGTGATGACGGGCACGGCCCTATGCATCTATATGGCGCTGCACTTGCATGCGGGGGATTCTCCCAAGGTCGGCGGCCGAGCTCCGATGGTCAGTGGCAAGAACCAAAACGGCACCCCTTGGAGTTTGGAACAGGCCCTTACGAAGAGCGCCGTCCTGCTCTATTTCTATCCTAAGGATGACACGCCGGGGTGCACCAAGCAGGCCTGCGGCTTGCGAGATCGCATCGGCGATCTGAAAAAGGAGGGAATCCAAGTGATCGGTGTCAGCCGCGACACCGAGGCCAGCCACCGGGCGTTCATTTCGAAGTTTAACCTGAACTTCGACCTCCTCGCGGATGTGGACGGAAAGATCACGGCGGCCTATGGAGCTGAGTTTCCGGGGCGGGACACCCTTTCACGTCGGGTAAGCTTTCTGATTCGGAAGGACGGGACTGTGGCCCACGTGACGGATACCATGAAGGCAGAAACGCATCTGGAAGAGATGAAAGACGCGGCTGCCAAGCTGAAGTAGTGGTTTTTTAATCATTGCCTTTTTATTCCTCCTGGCTGAACTAGAGGCCATCAATCTCGGCATTATGATGAAAACCACTTGGTCCCGGCGTGAATTTGTACAAACGACTTTTCTGGCTACCGCAGCAGCCGCGGTGGCGGCCCCTTTAGTTGGCCAGGCGGCGGACGCCGTTTCCGGGACGGGGAAGCAGAAGCTGAAGCTGGGGTATGATAACTTCGCGGTCCGGGCGATGAAATGGAAGGCGGCTGAACTGATCGGATACGCCGACCAGCTCAAGGTGGATTCTCTCTTCATCACCGACTTGGATGCGTTCGTGAGTACGGATACCGCCCATCTCAAGCAGTTGAGGTCGATGGCGGCGGACAAGGGGATTGAGATCCAGCTGGGGACCTGGAGCATTTGTCCGACGGCCAAGAATTTTAGGAAGAAATGGGGGACGGCCGAGGAACACCTGGGTTTGGCGCTCCGGATGGCGCATGACCTGGGCTCACCCGTCATTCGCGTCGTTTTGGGTGGGGGTGAGGATCGTCGTGGGCCGGGCGGAATTCAGGCTCGTATCGAGGATACGGTGAAGGTTTGCCAGGCATTGCGCAGTCGGTCGCTCGATCTGGGAGTGAAGATCGCCGTCGAGAATCATGCGGGCGATATGCATTCGCGTGAACTCGTCACCCTGGTGGAGGCGGCCGGTAAAGATTATGTCGGCGTGAATATCGACCCGGGCAACGCCTGCTGGACGATGGAGGATCCAGTCGCCAATTTGGAGAACCTGGCCCCTTACACCCTGACGAGCAGCATGCGGGACTCAATGGTTTGGACCTATGCCGATGGAGCTAAAGTTCAATGGACGGCCATGGGTGAGGGCATCGTCGATTTAAAGACCTATTTCCGCCGGTTCGCGGAGCTTTGTCCCAACGCTCCGGTCCATATTGAGACCATCTCGGGATTTGCGCGCGAGATCCCCTATCTGAAGCCCGAATTCTGGGACGCCTACGCCGGTTATCGGGCCTCCGACTTCGCCAAGTTCGTCGCGTTGGCCCAGAAGGGTAAAGCGATCGAGCCCCATCGCTCCGCCAACGAGGCGGAGGAGCAGCAATATCAGAAGGGCGAGATCGAACGGAGTATTAAGTACTGCCGTGAGGTGTTGGGGCTGGGACGTCGCCAACTCGCGGGCTAGCCGTTGGTGCGTAGTGGGGCGAGAAGTAAAATTAGTAACCCCCGAAGCTAACCACACGAGGTTAATCGGGAGTCTAATAGCTGAGCTGTCTCTCCAGGGGCAGGCAGTCGTTAGCCTTCCAAGCTTTTGCGTAGCTTCGCTCCTTTTGCCCGGTTATCGGAAACCCCATTCTTTTTTTCGCTCAGATCCAGCGAAGGTCTTGTTTATGGACCACCTATGTGCTCTATTTTCTGCGAGAACAGATCTGTCGCTTGCCTAAATAGTTTGAGGTTAAACAGCTGATAATGTCGGTGTTCGGAATGTTACATATGGAGGATCGATTCCCTACCGAGGAGATTGCTTAGTGGATGATCTGGAGGGATTAAACATGCGGCTGACCCCATCATTTCTGATCAGTCAATTCGGCCGGCTATACCGTGCATGTGGAGACTCTATACCGACGTGTGCGGTCGCATTGTTTTGGGCTTTGTTTTCTTCATTAGGAACCTCAGCTGAACTCTTGGCAAAAGATTCAGCGAAAGTCTTTGAAGTCAATGCAAACGCCGATTCGGGGCCGGGATCTTTTCGTCAAGCACTCCTAGATGCCAACACCTCAGGCGAGGCAATTATTCGTTTCTCGGCGCTCGCGTCACCGATTGCTCTCCATTCAAACCTACCCGTCATTGTTTCAAATGTCCGCATTGACGGGGCGGGCACCAACTCTACGCGATTCACAAGCGTGGAGCGCATCGAGCTGGTCTTCGCCGCAGGAGTCCACCTTCTCCGTGATGTTAGTCTCACCAACATTACCATTAGAAACGAAGCTGCTCTTACGATCCGGAATTGCGTTCTAAGTGGACGGTTTTCCGTGGGAAGGGGCGTGCAAAACGCTGGTGAACTTACCATCGATCATTCGGTGATTTCTGAGCATCTCCTTTCCTCTACGGCAGAATTCCGACTTGGTGGAGCCGGGCTCCACAATTCCGGTAACGCTTCGTTACGGGGAGTTACCTTTTCTCAAAACTTTATTTATGGAGCACGCGGACAAGGTGGGGAAGGCGCTGCCATTTTCTCACAAGAGGGTCATATTAGCGTCAACCAGTGTACATTCGTCACCAACCGTGTGTACGGAGGCGAAGGCCCAAGCTGGTATTTTTCCGACTCCACCTTTATGGGATTTCCCGGCGGCCGTGCAGGTGGCGCGGCTGTTTGTCTCGTCTCGGGGACTGCTACGGTTTCAGACAGTCACTTCCTGGAAAATTGGTCGGTCGGAGGTGTTGGCGGTAAAGGAGTAAACGCTTCGGGCGCCGGGGGGGGTGCTTACGGCGGAGCGCTGGAACAACGCCAAGGGCAAGTGCGGCTGGAGCGTTGTACGTTCTCTCGTAACCTCACAATCGGCGGAGATGGAGGACAGAGCGTTCGCTACCTGGGTGCTCCACCGGGCGACTCCTATGGAGGAGCCGTCTATTCCTCGGGCGGCACACTGAAATTGATTGGTTGCACCATTGCTCGAAACGAGTCCGTTGGCGGCGTTGCCGGACTGGATTGCTATATGTGCGGTGGTGGCGGCAACGGAGGCGATGCTCGAGGGGCTGGGATCTTCTTCGCAGGTGAGAATGGTGATATTCAGGGATCCACCATTGCTGAGAATACAGCGGTCGGCCAGAGTGGCCATCTTTACCCCGCTGGACTAGGATCTGGAGGGGGTATCTTTTCAACCCAAGGGGTGCTCCATCTTAAGAATTCAATATTGGCCTCTAATTACGGACTTTCGGGCACGAATAGTCGATTATATGCCTCGGAGGGTTTTGGTGAAATCCGCAGTGACGGACATAATTTGATTCTTTCAACAAACCAACTGATTGGCTTCTCGGAGGCAGATATCTTAGGACAAGAACCAAGGCTGGGTGAGCTGGCTTTTCACGGCGGTCCCACTCCGACCTACTCGTTGTTGGCCTCCAGTCCCGCCATCGATGCCGGGGCAGATACAAAAGAAGCGATAGATCAACGAGGCTATCCACGAAGATGCGATGATGTGTCCACGATGAACAAGGCTGGTACCACCGGTGTAGACATTGGCGCTTTTGAAAAACAGACGGGGGACTGTCTATTTTCGCTATCCGAAAACCTGGAGCTTCGCTTCTCAAGTGACCCGGGCAGGAACTACGCCGTGGAATATCGCCCCAACATTGTAGAAGGGGAGTGGATTCGAGTAGATACAATTTTGAGTGGAACTGGAGACGTATTAGTTTTCCGAGACCCAGCCATCCCCACTGCCGCCGCACGGTTCTACCGAGTTATACCACGGTGATCTACCTGTCTATCTTCCGCCCTTTCGTCAAGCCGGCCTGGCAAGATAAACCGTGACACCCGGCGAAACTCCGCAAGCCAAGAGTTAATTGCCTACATCCCCATCTTGGCGAGCTGGTTCTGGAGCTCGGTCTGGAAGGCCATCACATCCATCTGGGACGGACGGTAGCCCTTCTCGGCCGGAGCCATTCCCAATCGACCATATTGGTCGAGATACCAGTCGGCGGTCTTCTTGTCGCTGAAAGTGACTTTGCCGCTGACCATGGACCCTGGACGGGTGATGGTATCGATGCTCACGGAGACGTTCCCGCCTAATCCAGGCTGGGCCTCATCCGGAGCCAAAGCAGCGTCTTCGGCGAGATCCTGGGATCCTCCCAAGCCAGCCTCCGGCGTGGATGCCGGTGTTTCGGCCGGAGCGCCGATGGTAGCAACGGCTTTCACGGGTTCCTGGTCCTTAGGCTTCAGCTCAAGTTCGGCCAGCAGCATCTTGACCTCCATGTAGGTCAGGCGTACGCCCAGCTCGGAGTCGAGCCGGGTTTGAATTTCGGAAAGTTTCAACCCTTGTTGAATCCAATCCACCACTTTTTGCTTCTGGACGTCAGTCATGTTCGGTATGCGCTCGATCAGCGCACCCCTATTTAGCGCTTAGGGTAGGCCCTTTACAATATCCATCTCTCTGGGGAGGGGAGCGGAGGGAAACGTTACGGGGGTAGGGCGAGACTCCGCTCGAGCCCTCAAGGGCCCGAGGGCGCCGAATCGAGAAGGGGCTGCGTCGAGGGGAGCCGAGGGGGTGACGATCACCTGGTGGCCCTTGCGGAGTTGCCCTGTTGTTATCCAGAGCCTGGGGCAGGACTGGGCTCGAACAGAGTCTCGCCCTACCTTAGTGACGAAATGGGGTAGGGCGAGATTTGACCGTTGCTTCATTCCGGAACGAAGCGAAAAAATGCGTTACTAGCTCCACCGGGCGTTTCGAAATAGAACAAATCGCCCTGCGCGTCCGACTTCATTCTCGTCTTGGTTTCCCAGGGTGACCACAGATTGCTCGTGCGTTCGAGGCGGTAGGTGTCACCAGGAATCCCTGTGCCGAACACCTTGGTCATCGACGGCGACCACTCGAGACCGTCTGAAAACCGCAGACTCAAGAGATCCCAACCCTCCAGTCCATCGTCAGCCCAGTGGGCGAGGCAATAGGCTTGGTTTAGTCCAACGAAGATCGGCCCGGTCGTGTAGGCATCGGCCACTCTCAGCGTCCGATTGATCAGCGGGTAGGTCGAATACTGGCGGTCGTCCTCGTAGAGTAGCCATCGACCCTCCTGGACCATTTGACTGGCCCGAGCGGAGTCGGGTTCGTAGTAGACGGCCCAAACGGGGACGCCTCCTCCGCACGCAGGACGGAAGAGTTTCCCCTGATCCGAAGCGGCCTGCGAGAGTTCCGTTGTCGCAACATAAATGCGGTTGGACGAGATCATTTGCCCTCGAACATCGATTTGCATCGTCAACGTCGATGTCACCTCTCCAGGGACCGTTGAGACGCTCGTCCCGGTAAAGTAGGTCGCGTTCTTCCCATCCGACATCGCGCTGGTGCCTCCCATGTCCAGGTCCATTCTCCATTCCAGTCGGCCTACCGAATCCACCGACTGAACCGTGCTCTTCAGGGAGTCATGTCGCTGCCACAGGATCAGCCGTGTGTCCTCCGGTCCTTCAAAGACCTGGATCAAGGACCGGTCGGCTGGGATGTCGGCTGCCCAGGCCTGGCGCCCATCAACGGACCATCGAGCCACCCGGGTGAGCGGATTCACCCCTTCGCCCTCGGGGGTCCCGATCGAGACCGCTCCATTGTCCTCGACCGCCAGGAGGAACCCAGAGGGGAACCGGAGGCTAGCCCAGGCGGTGCCGTCCGGTTTCGCAACCCGAACGTTTAGCGCAGCATCGGTCGTTAGATAACCCAGTGCCGCGACTCCGCTCGGGCTGACTTTCATGACCATGGCCTCTGGGCGCCCCGTTTGGGCACCTTCGACGGGCCAAGCGATCTCCCAGGCACGAGCACCAGTGGGAAAGAACTTCGTGACCGTCAGGTTGCCGTTGCCGGAGAACCAATCGACTTCTCCGGCTCCGATAAAGCCATTTTGAGCGCAATCCACCCAAAGATCGAAAGGCGGGTTCTGACGGAACGATGGTTTCACCCGTGCTCGAAAAAAGTTGCCTGGGTTCCCGGCGGAAGTGACGGATCCCACATCCAAAGCCAGACCGGATTCGGCGTTCGGTTGCGGGTTACCTAGCGTCCGCACTTGGCCGTCCGACTCCACTTTCACCACCGGCAGCGCATAGCCATTAATCCCATAATCCACAGCCGAAATATTGGTGACCGGAAGATGCCAGGCAAATTGACCTGCTGCGGTCAGCTTGAGCAGTCCGGTCCTGTGGTCATAAGGTCCCGAATTCACTCCCAACCCGCCGGAGGTCGTGAGGTAGTAAATCAGCGGATTGTTTTGAGCGTCGAGACTGAGCAGCTGCGGCTCAACCCGGGGGCGGGAGCCTGGATCTAGATCGTATTCTTTCGTCCAAGCGAGTACTCCATCGGCGGAGTAGGAACTCGTGATCAACTGGCGATCCGAGGCCTTGCAGACGACGATTTGTCCGGCCGGATCGATTGCTAACAACGAATCCTGTTCCCAGGTTTCTCCTGAGGAGGAGGTCATCCAGCGACGTCCGCCATCGGCGGTATATCCGACCAGGAAAGTTCGGGGAGTCGTGGCGTATCCCCTGATGATACCAATTCGGCTCCAATGCCAGCTGGAGCCTGCCAAGACAACCCGATTTTGCGCGTCCGTCCGGACCTGAACCTGGCCGATCTCAGGGTTGCTAGGCACGATCGGTAGCGATAGAAACGAGAACTGTTGGACGTCTTCCTTTACCGTCCAGATGACTTCGCCGTGCGGACTGAGCTTTCGGAGCGCCAGATGGACGATCTCTCCGGGATCCTTCTCGGGAGCTTCCACTTGGACTAGAATGCCATTCCCCTCGGCATCGACCGAGAGATCCTTGAAAGCCGTGTGAGTGTCGGCCCGGAGGAGCCCTCCGAGCTCGAAATCGCGCGTCCATGTCAGTTTGCCGGTGCGATCCAGATAGAACACGCGAACGAACCGTTTTGTGGAAAGCAGCGATGACTCCACGATCCAAACATTTCCTTTGGCATCGATGCCACTGATCTGTGGGGACACCGCAGGGAGTGACTCGGATCGCCAGATCAGCTGGCCAGCCGGGCTGAGCTTCGACACATACGCTCGTGCCTCCCGTGAGCCAGTCGTGTTTTGGATCCACTGGATCAAAACGAGGTTCCCCTCCCGATCCAGCTGTCCTTCCCTGATGTAACCCTCGATTAGGTTGGTCGCGACCGGAACTCCCTCGGAGTCGTACCGCGCCAAAACCCCCTCCCGCCCCGCCATCCCCGAGTTCACCAGGATGGTGATCGAGCCGTCCGGCCTGCCTAGCAGCCCTATTGATTGTAGGGATGAACCGACGATCTGTCTGGAGCGATACAGGGGGACTGTCCAGTCCGCAGAGCCAGTGCGGGCTTGGGTCGTCTCAGCCTTTAGAAACAAGCCCAGCGACAGGAGGAGCCGAAAGCAATACCATGCACTGGAGCACCGGCCTGGGCGAGCTAGGTATATAGTCATGGGATGGAATGGTTCCTTACACGAACTTTGGGATGAAGATGCTGAATTAAAGCATAGGAACGCTAAATCTCCGTAAGGCCTGAGGCAACGCGAAACTACAGCAGTTCTCCTTTTGACGGAGCTTGCATGTGGCGACCTCAGTGAACCCGCCCATTCTAAACCACCCTCACCCTGGCCCTACCTCGCTCCGGTCTTCTCCAGGATGAGGGTGCCGAGGTTTCGGTTCAGCTTTTCTTGGTCGGTGGTCACGTCGCCCAGGACGCCGATGGAGTCGCCGGCCCGGTTGAGCAGGTCGGCCCGCTTCTCGTTCTCGCTCACGATTCGCGCGACCTGATGTTCGCTGGCGCCGATGCCGGGACCCGTGACGTCGTTATTGTCCTGAGCCTCGATCCAGTATTCGATAATGCTGCCCTCGGACAAAGGGGGTTGAAAGTCACCGATTTTCCAATTGAACCGGCGTTTGATGCGGTTCACCAGATTCGTTTCGAGATTCAGCTCCAGCCGCTTCTCCGCCCCATTCTCGAGGGTGTTGATCTTGTATTTCAGAGCGAGCTTCTGAATGCCAAAGTCATCCGATGCCTCCAGCCCAACCACCAAGGTGGCCATTCGGGTGATGAGTTCCTCCTTGCGCTCGGGCCAGGTGAGCTTCACCACAGGTGCCTTGTCGGGAAGAATATCTATTCGGTACACCGTGCCTTCCGGGGAGCGCATTCCTTGGGTATCGATAAGCTCGAAGGCAAATCCCGTCAGGCCTTTTTGCGGAATGGCGATTTCCCCGGTCAAGCTCAAGGGCTGCGCTGGGTTGATGACCAGGGCTTGGCGGACTTCGGGTCCGACGAGCCGGAGGCTGGCGTTGGTGATCGGCTGGGTGGCGGTGGCAGAGAAGCGCAGTTTGCTGCCCGCGAGCAGGGTTAAGTCGCCCGGGGATCGTTTGCCGGCTTTTAGGCCGGTATACGGTGGAGGCGTCTGTTCGCATTCCAACTGGTTCACTCCGGGGCGCGGCACGACTTTGACTAAATACTCCGGGCTCAGAGCATCGTTCACCTGAATGCGATAGCGGAACTCCTCCTGAACATTCTCCAAGGTGCGGGCGAATCGCGCCCGTTGAACCGCGTCCCGCTCCAGGTCGAAGGTCTGCTCCCGCTTTTCCGCGGTGCGCAGGCGGACCTCGCCTCGAGCGGGCAGGATACCGTTGGCGACGGCCTCCAGCTTTACGGCATCCCCTCGCCCTACGGTGAGATCCCCGCTGACCCATTCAATCCGCGTTTTGCGCGGGACGGCCACGTGAGAAAGAAAGGCTCGACGCAGGAGGTCAACACTCACCGCCTGGCTGGCCAGGAAGCCTGCGCCTCCGAGCAACAGCACCAACCCGGCGATGATGCTGAGACGTTTGAGTCCATCGGTAGGAACGATGCCTGGAAAATTCAAGGAGGCCGTGGCGGCCTCGGTTTGCTCGATCGTGGAGAGGGCCAGCCCGACCGACGCTCCGCTGGAAAGAGCCCCGGGTTGAGAAAACTGGACCGAGGAGATCAATCGGCTGCGCAGTGCGGGAAAGGCTCGTTCCATGCGGAGTGCGAGTTCCTCGTCGTCGGGCGGACGGAAACGCGGATGGAAGACGAATCGGTAGAGAATGTAATTAAAGACGCCAAACTGGATGATAAAGAGCACCAACCGCAACGCCCAGGGAAAGTCGAAGCACCAATCCAGGAACATGATGAGCGCCAGCAGTTCCAAGCAGACGATGATGGCGAGCGCGAGGCCCTTGGCCGTCTCGATGTTGAGATGTCGGGCTCGCAGCGCCGCCAGCCGTGCCGCCAGCACCTGGCTGCGGGGCAGCGGGGGAGGGGCGGCGTGGGGAGTGGGTAGGGACGGTGGCATCGGTTCAGGTCAGGCTCATTTGAGATAGTTGAGTTTGCGAATGACCCACTCAGCCGTTGCGAGCAGCAGGAGCAACAGGAACACCAGAGGCGACGCCCAGAGTTCGACCTCCAAGGGGGAGCGAACCTTTTCGGTTTTTGAAGCGATCAGCTGGGGCAGTTTGTGGAGATCTTCTTCCCTCAGGAATGCGCCTCCGGTGACCTTGGCCATCTGATCCAACAACGTCTCATTCATGGCGGTGTCTCCCAATTCGAACTGGGGCTCGATGACGCTGAAATCCAGCGGCGCGCTGGAGTCCAGGTCCACTGTGAACTGGTAATCGCCGGACGCTCCCGCGATGAATTCCCCCCGGTACAGGCCGGGCTGATCCGGCAACGTTCTCAAAAGGACCTCGGTCGAAGGGCTGGTCTCACCGCGCTTGACGAACTGGCCTTTCACCACGGGTTCCTGGATGGCCTCGAATGAGCTGGAGTACAGCCGCGCGTAGACCGTCACACGATCTCCGGCGAGGTAGTTCTGTCGATCGGTCGTCAATTGGATGCGCTTATTGCCACCCAACAGCCGGGGCAAGGCGAGCCGCTGCACGAGTTGTCCCCAGAAGGCGGTGTAGTAGACGTCTCCTGAATTCTTGCGCCAGCGCCACGTGTTGTCGGTGCCCACGTACATCACCTGACCCAATCCATATTGGTGCAGGGCGACGATCGGCATCTTCCCAAACCGTGATTCTTTGGCCGGATCCGGATCCACCAGAAGCACCTCCGCCGCCGGCTTGGGACGGGATACCCGCGATACCCAATATACCGGCGGGAGCTTTTGCCAGACCTCACGGTTTCGCGACTCGTTCTCGTCCAGACGCATGATCGGACTGGTCCGCCCCGCGCTCGTCAACTCCAGCGCGATGGGCTTGTCGGCGATGGCCAGGTCGGAGGCGACATCCGCTCCAATGCCCTCGAACTCCACGGGAAGCATCGAATAGAGCGTCGACCGGCGGTAAGCTTGGGGGGTGTAGCGTCGGCCGGCCACCATGAGCATCGCGCCACCAAACTTGGAAACGAGTTCGTTGAGATATTCCTGTTGGGTGGGGGTGACAAAGCGCGGGTCGACATCCCCGAAAATGACGAGGTCAAACTTCAGCAGATCCTCGCGGCGTGCCGGGAAGGAGGACAGGTAGGGCGATTTTTCGGTTCGTGCGATGGCGGGATCGCCCTCGACCAGATAGCATTTCATGTTCACGCGCCGATCGCGGAGCAGCATGGCTTGGAGGTAGCGAAACTCCCATCGTGGGGATTGGTCGACGAGCAGCACATTGATTTTGGCATCGATTACTTTGATGCGCTGCTTCCGGCTGTTGTTGTCGGTCACGGCCTCATCGGTGCGCGGCGCGATGGAGGCCTGAAGATCAAACTCGCCCTCGTTCTGTGGCGTGATAGTAAAGACCACGACCTGTTCCACATTGCCGCTGAAAGTGATCGGCTTCTCGAGAGTCTGATCGCCGAGTTGGAGCTTAAGGGTGGCCGTTTGACCGGCGAGGCCTTGACCCCGGACTCGGACGGTCACGTCCAACTCTTCCTGGACGAAGGTCACTTCCGGGGACAGCAGGTTGCCTACGATGATATCGCGTGGGGCCGTCAGACCGACTCCGTAGATGTACAACGGGACCCCCTCACTGTGGAGCCGGTCGGCCGCCTCTAAAGGTGGGGATCCGCTGTTGTTCGCCCCGTCCGTGACGACGACAACGCCGGCAAGCGGTTGTCCGCGCTTTCGGTTTGAGACTTCCCGCAGAGCATCTCCGAGAGCGGTGGTGGAGTGATGTCCGTCCAGCCGGTTTCCCCAGTCGCTCGCGATGGCGATGTCCACGGCTGGCTGGTTGGTTCCACCGGACGAGGAGGCCGAGCTGCCCATGAGGTCCCCCACCGATTGGCCAAACTGATAGGCGGCGAGATCGAAGTTCTTCTGGAGGTTGGCCAGCAAGTCCAGACGTTGATTCTCCAAGACACCCTTGACCAGGCTGAGACGGGTGGATCGAGCCACGGCTTGAGCATCGGAGGTGCTGATCGATTGGCTGAGTCCCCCTTTCGGGTCGATGAGGCCGCGCGCAATCGCGGCGCGTTTCTGCTCCTCCGGGGACACTCGTGGGTCCGGAATCTTCAGGCTGGCGCTGTTGTCGAGCAGAACCACCAGTAGCCGGCGGACACTGCCTTCCACGGTGAAGGCCAGCACTGGTCGCATGAGCAGCAGGAGCAGCCCGGCGAGAAAGAGGCAGCGGAGCCCCACCATCAGGGCGCGGCGGAATCGGGACAGATGCGGCGGGCTGAGCCGGTAGGTCCAATAGATGAACAACCCCATCAGCAGCACCCAGATCAGCCAGGCTCCCCAGCCCATGCCACCGCGGAACTCCAGAGACGCGTTGGCGATGTCGACCCCCGCGTCGACCTTTACTCCGAGTAACTTGAGCAGTCCGCTTGTCATCTGGAACGGCTGAACCATTGTCCTAGAAAGCTCTCGCAGAGCGCCAACACCAGGGCCGCAGCGATCAACATGGACCAAAACTCAATCCCGGATCGCTGGCGTTCCACGAGCTGCCGGAGCGAAAATCCTGGTCCCCAATTGTAAATCTCCGCGACCGATTTAAGCGCCTGGTATTGCTCGCTGGATAAGTCGTCCAAATTGGATTCATCCGGGTCGGGCTGGGTAGCGAAGGACAGCTCCAGCTGGGGGTCGGTGACGGTCACTGCATAGAGCCCCGCGTCGTCGGTTCGGTCGTATTGCATGACCGGAGCTCCCTGCACCATCTCGATGCGACGCAATTCGCGCGTGGCGGCTTCTTTCCGTGGATTGGTGAACGCGGCGTCCTTGCCTAAAAATTCATTGCTGACGCGACGCGTGAACTTTCCGCCCACCCGAAGGTTTAATCCTTCATCCTGCCGCTGAACCACCGCCCCTAAGGTTCGGTGCAGCAGGGGCACGAAGGCGGGTCGGACCGGCAGGTCATTCCAGGCCGTATCGGCGGTGCTGGAGAACAAGACGACACGGCCCAGGCCGAAGGTCCGCTCCATCACGGCGGGCGTCCCGTCCGCGAAGGAGAGCACGACCTGAGGAAGTCCCGCTTCGGTGACTCCTGGTGCGGCGGCCGGTGCGTTGGTGCCGCTCAGCGACAGGAGGAGGAGATGTCGGAAGACCCTAATGGAGCTGAGGGTGCCTGCTCCGGGGTCGTTCCAAAGCGAGGTGACCGGATGGCCGTAATCCTTGCTTTGCAGGGGGAAAAAATCATCGGACTGGTCGGCCTGGCCCCGGGCTGCCCCCAAAACGGCCGGCAGCAATGCATGTCGCTGCAACAGCACCTCGTTGTAGAAGCCCGTTTCGACTTGGTCGCCGGCAAAGATCAGGAGTCCGCCCCCCCGACGAACATAGCTGGCCAGCGTAGGAGCCCACTTCTCAGAAAACCGGGAAACATTCGCCAGGATCACCACATCAAAATCATCCAGGGAGGTTGAGGTGAGATCGGTGGCACTGACGGTTTGAACCTTGATAAAGTAGTTGGCCAACTGGTCGGCGGGCACTGGGGTGAGTGCGTGCTTCAGGAAAAATGTCTCGCTCGCCCGGCTTCCGTCGCCGGGATCGCCGTCGGCCAGCAGGACTCGCAGCTGTTTCAGGGCTCTTACTGCCAAGGTGCGGCGATTGTCACCCGGGAGTCGGTCATCCGACGCGACTGCGTGCACGGCATGGATTCCCTCGGCCCTGAGTTTTCCGAACAGGGCCACCCCTTTGGACTCGCCGGGTGCGAGCTGGGGCAGGGTGAATTCATCGCTTGCCGGATCGTTGTCGATGTTCAGGGTCACCCGGACATCCTTCACCGGTTGCGGGCCATGGTTTTGCACTTTTATCTCGAAGCGCAGCGGTTGGTCCAATGGGGCCAGGCCGCTGGCGAGACGAATGTCCCGCACGCTCAAGTTGCGCGTGTCCCGCTCGTTGACGAACACGATGTGGGCGCGCACCTCGTCCTTCACCCGGTCCAGACGCGAACGCACATCGAGCAGGCTGCGCCATCCGGCTTGCTGGCCGTCGGTGAATAGGTAGATCTCGCGCCTTGATCCCATGCGGGTGCGGAGCACTTCGATCGCCCGGTCAATGGAGGCACCGAGGTCGGTGGCGCGATCGGTGAGCCGCGCTTCCCGAATGGTCTTTCGCGCCAGATTCAGATCGTACGTCGGCTCAGGAATGACATCCCGGATGATATCGGAAACCAGCCAGACCGCGGTGGCGGAACCTGAGGCCATGGAATCGATGGCTTGCTCGGCTGCTTGCTTGGCTTTCTCGAATCGGGTGGTGGTTCCGTCGCTCATCCCCATGCTCATGCTGTTGTCCAGCAGGAGCACGCCGACGCTTTTGCCGCCGCCCAGAAACGAGCTGACGGCATCGCGCCACGCCGGGCGGGCCAGCGCCAACGCGATCAGCGCCACCAGCAGGCAACGCAGAGCCAGGAGTATGAGATCCTCCAGTTGCATGCGCTTCTGGTTTTTCTCGATGCTCGTTTGGAGAAATCGCATGGCAGCCCAGACCACCTTCTGGAACCGGCGGCGGTTCAGGAGATGGATGATGATCGGCACCGCGATTGCGGTGAGGCCGGCCAGCATGATGGGGTTTAAGAAAGACACGATCGCGTTTTCGTTAGCGGGCCGTTCTCATGCGGAAGGCCAGGTAGGCACTCAAGACCTCATCGAGCGGGTGGCTCGTGTTGACCTGGAGGTAGTGGCACTGGTTGCGTTCGCAACCTTCGCGCAGGCGGGTTAGGAAGGCGGCCAGTTCCTTCTGGTAGCTTTTGCGAATATCCGCGGGACGAGTTTGGAGCTGAGCCGGTGTTTCCAGGCCGTGGAACTCCACCAACCCCTGGAAGGGAAACTCGAGTTCATAGGGGTCCAGGGTGTGGAGGAGGATCACCTCGTGCCCGCCGAACCGCAAATGCTGGATACCCTCCAGGATCTTCTGCTCGTCGTCGAAGCAGTCGCTGATCACGATGACAATTCCCTTGCGGCGGATCTGCCGGGCCATGTCGTGCAGCACGGACGCGATGTTGGTGGTCTGCTGGCCCTGGAAGGCGGCCAGACGCGACATGATGGCGTGGACGTTGGCCTTGCTGTCGGTTCGTGGCGCGTAGTCGCGCATCTCCGAGTCAAAAATACCCAGCGCCACTGCGTCGCCCTGATGCAGGATCACGTAGGCGAGACAGGCGGCCACCATCTTGCCATAGTGAAGCTTGGTGAGCTTGCCGGAGCCGTAGGCCATGGACTCGCTTCCATCCAGGAGCAGGTGGGCGACGTAGTTCGTTTCCTGCTCGTATTGCTTGACGTAGTAGCGATCCGTTCGGCCGAGAACCTTCCAATCCAGATGGCGGAGATCATCGCCCGGGGCATACTCACGATGCTGGGCGAACTCGATGGCGAAGCCGCGGTAGGGAGACTTGTGCTCACCCGCCATGTAGCCTTCGACGATGTAGCGCGCATGCAATCCCAGCGCCTCGGCTCGCGAAATTGCGTCCGGATCCAGCAGGCTGGGGTTGGGGGTGGCCATCGAGATTTGGCGGGTTCGGTTGGGATTGGGTGCCGTTCAGGAACTGCTTTGAACTAAAGTTTGGCGTCTTTGGGAACGGCCTCCAGGATGCGTTGGGTGATATCGTCGGCGGTGACCGACTCGCTTTGGGCGGCGAAATTGGGAACCAGTCGGTGACGGAAGATCGGGGCTGCCACCGCCGCCACGTCGTCGCAGCTCACGTGGCTTTGGCCATGGAGCATGGCCCGGGCTTTGGCCGCCAGGATCAGGTTCAAGCCGGCGCGCGGACCGGCGCCCCAGGTCAGCCATTTCTTGCAAAAGTCGAGTGCCTCCGGCGTTTTCGGGCGAGTGACCCGCACCAGCTTTTCAGCGTAGGCATAGACATGGGGCGCGGGCTCCAGCCGGCGCACGATCTTCTGCAGCTGGACGATATCCTCGGCGCTCAGCACCGCCTGGGGCTTGGAGCCGGACGCGCCGGTCGCCATTTTCATGATTTGCAATTCCTCCTCGGCGCTGGGGTAGTCCACCGCGATCATGAACATGAAGCGATCCAATTGGGCTTCAGGCAAGGGATAGGTTCCTTCCTGTTCGATCGGGTTCTGGGTCGCCAGCACGAAAAAGGGATCGGGAAGGGTATGGTCGGCCCCGCCGACCGTCACTTTGCGCTCCTGCATCGCCTCCAGCATGGCCGCCTGGGTCTTGGGCGGGGTTCGGTTGATTTCGTCCGCCAGGATCATGTTGGCGAAGATCGGCCCCTTTAGAAAGCGGAACTCCCGCTCGTTGGTCATGGGGTTCTGGTAAATCACTTCGGTGCCGGTGATGTCGCTGGGCATCAGATCCGGAGTGAATTGAATCCGTTTAAACGAGAGGTGGAGCGTCTGGGAAAGGGTGGAGACCAGGAGTGTTTTGGCGAGGCCGGGCACCCCGACCAGCAGGGCATGGCTTCGCGTGAGGATGGCGATGAGCACCTGCTCGACCACGGTCTCTTGGCCTACGATGACTTTGGAGAGCTCGGCTTTAATCCGGGCGCAGGACTCCTTCAGTTGGCTGACTGCTTGCAGGTCCTGCTCGCGATTGGACGGGACGGCGGCTTCGGCGTTATTCATGCTTCTTTCACGTATCCAGCGCTTCGGGACTGACAGTTCTTCCGTCAGGCGTGCGTCTGACAGATTCGACAACAACCCGGGAGGGTAATGCCACCAAATTCGAAATCTAAAATCGACTTTCGACCTGCTTTCCGGCTAGGCTTTCATGATGAGCGAGACCTACGTCCTGGCAAATGGCCGGCGTCTACCGGTGGTCCTGCCCTGCACTTTGGAAGGTTTTCTTCAAGGGCAGGGTCTGCTGCCTCGTAGCGTGGTGGTGGAGCTGAACGGCGAGGCGGTGGCTCCGTCGGAGTTCTCGGCTCGCACATTGGGTTCGGGAGACCGCCTCGAAGTGGTGCAGATCACCGCGGGCGGCTAAGGCGCTTTCGAGTTGAATCCATGTCTCTTCCTCCTCATTCTAGACTGCACCAAACCTCGACTTCGTGACCGAGGATCTGCTTCCTTTTATTGAACATGCCGCCATTTTTTGACACGCACGCGCATCTTGACTTTCCCGAGTTTGCGTCCGATCTGGAACAGGTGCGGGAGCGAGCCCGCGAGGCTGGGATCACTCGTATTCTGTGCGTGGGCACGGATCACGAGAGCAGTTGCCGGGTGGTGGAACTGGCCCGCCGATGCCCGGAGATCTACGCGGTGGTGGGCTGGCACCCCAATCATGTCCTGGACGCTCCCGACGACGTTCGCCCGGCGCTACGCGACCTGGCGCGCCAGCCCAAGGTGGTGGCCATCGGCGAGGCGGGGGTGGACCACTATCGCCTGCCCAGCCAGCAGCCAGGCGGCACGGCGGAACAGGATGAAGTCTTTCGCCAAAAGCAGCTCCAGGTGTTTTCCCAGCAGTTGGAGGTGGCGGCTGACGTTGGTCTGAACGTGGTGATTCACCAACGGGCGGCCTGGGTGGACACGGTTCGGCTGCTGAAACCGTATCAAGGCCGGGTGCGCGGTGTGTTTCACTGTTTTTCCGAGAGCCTGGCGGCGCTTCAGGAGGTTCTGGAGATGGGCTGTCTGGTGAGCTATACCGGGATTCTCACCTTCAAGAATGGCCAGAACATCCGTGACGCCTTGGCCGCGACCCCGGCGGATCGCTTTATGTTGGAGACCGATTGTCCCTTTCTGGCGCCGATCCCGTATCGCGGCAAGCGGTGCGAGCCCGCTTTCGTGAAGGAGATCGCCGCGGTGGCGGCTCAGGTTCGCGGAGTCTCGCTTGAAGAGCTGAGCGCGGCGACCTGCCGGACGGCCGAGTCTTTCTTCCGATTTGACCCCGCATGAATTTCGCCGAAGTTCGTTTCTGGGAGTTGTTGGGCGCCGGGTTGGGCGTCATTTTTGTGCTTCGTGCACTGATGGCTTGGCTGCGGCCGGCGGGGCTGGAGACCTATGATCGGTTGGCGCTCTTCGGACTCGGGCTCTACCTGCTGCTCTGCATTAGCCAGATCACGTTCCTGATCTTTTTGGCGGTGGCCTTGGGAACGTATTGGGGGTTGAAGTGGATTTTGCATCACGAGCCGAAGCAGAGGCATCGCTATTTATATCTCCTGATACCCCTTCAGCTGCTGCCGCTGTTCCACTACAAGTACTCCAACTTTGTAGCCAACCAGGTTCTCGGGCTCGATCAGGCCTGGCTGAGGGACCTCGTCATCCCGGTCGGCATCTCGTTCTACACGTTTCAAAAGGTGGCGTTCGCGGTGGATACCTTGGCGTTTAACCACCCGTTGCCCAAGTTTTTGGACTATTTGAACTTCGCCGGGTTTTTTCCTCAGATTGTGGCTGGACCGATCGAACGACGTGCCGACCTCTTGCCTCAGATGGAGTCATTCCGCTTCCGCTGGCTTCCGAGCCAGATCGAGGAGGGAGCGGGTTTTCTGGTGCTGGGCCTGTTTTTTAAGTGCTGCTTGGCGGACAACCTGGCGGCCTATTTTGATCCCCGCTCCACCTCCAACCCGTTTCTGATCTGGACCGCCAACGTGCTCTTCGGTTTGCGCATCTATTACGATTTTGCCGGTTATAGCCTGGTCGCCCTGGGTATCGCACGGTGCCTGGGAGTCCGCCTGACCTTGAACTTCAACAGTCCGTACTGCTCGACGAACATGGTTGAGTTCTGGAGGCGCTGGCACATCACGCTCAGCCAGTGGTTTCGCGATTATTTGTATCTGCCGCTGGGGGGCGGACGGGTCAAGTATTGGGCCTTCAACATGGCGCTCGTGTTTGTGGTTTCGGGCGTGTGGCACGGGGCTGGATGGAATTTTGTTCTGTGGGGGGCGCTGCATGCGGTGTTCCTGATCCTCAACCATTCGCTGCGCAAGAAGCTCTCCATGCCCCGGGTTGTCGCCTGGGGCTTTACCATGATTTGCAGCTTCTTTTCCTGGCTGTGCTTTTATGAAGTAAATCTGGCAGCGCTGGTTCAGAAGAGCGTGACGCTGCTACAACCACAGGCCTACAATCTCGAGGCGTTCCGCCAATGGGTGTCGCGTTGGCCCGGTGGTGATCGCTTTGTTCTCAGCTCCTTTCTGGCACTGTCCGCTTTAGTGCTGCTGATGGAGTGGCGATCCGTGGTGCGCGGCCAGGAGCCTTACTACTGGCTGCGTCGGCCGGCGGTGCTCTGTATTCTGGTGGTGCTGACCATGCTGCTGTCCCCAGGAAAAAACAATGGATTCATCTACTTTGCCTTCTAGCTCTTCGGGCCGGATTCCCCGGCTGGCCGGCTGCCTGTTGCTCCTGGGTCTGGTGACCTGGGCGGTGGGTGCCTGGTTTATTCTGGCGGTGCATCCAGAGATGCGATTTGCCTCGGCGGCAGCTCAGCGAAAGTTGGATTATGCCCGGAAGCTCACGACCGAGAAGGGAGCCAAGTCCGTCATCTATGGCGGCTCGAGCTGCGCATTCTCCATCAATGGGCAGGAGCTGTTGGAGAAGTATGGGTTGCCGGTCGCCAACCTCGGCATGATGGCGGGGCTGGGTGCTCGCATCAATACCCTGTTCGCATTGCAGGCTGTCCAGCGAGGGGACAATTTGCTCATCGCTCTCGAGCCCAGTCTCCTGACCGACCCCATCGAGCCGGTGGGGTTGGAGATGCAGTTTAGCCTCCGCACCGGCCATTCAGAGTGGATGCTCAAGCCCCAGCTCGGACAACCAGGGGTCTCGTTGCTATCAGCCGGGTTGCTGGTCCGGCCCGGTGGGTATCAGTTGCTCACCCTGGCGGGCAAGATCCTGATGCGTCAGCCGCTGTATCGGTATCGCATCGAAGAGGTGCAGGCGAGCGGTTGGCAGCAGACACCCGTGAAGATGGAGATTTCCGGTCCGCCCGGACATCGCATCCATCTCAGCGACGACGCGAAGCGTTTTCTTCAAGCCTTGTCGGCCCAGTGTCGCGAGCGAGGCGTTCGGTTGGCCTACGTGCTGCCTTGGGGCTACTGTCCGGCGGAGCAGGTGGCGACGTTCCGTCGCGAGAACGCCGAGTTTCTACTCGAGGTTAGCCAGTGGGTCGAGGTGTTGAAGGATCCTCTGTTAGGGGCTTACTCGGTGCGGGAAGAATTTGCGGACACGTCCTGGCATCTCAATGGCCCCGGCTCCGCTCGCCGCTGTGAAGTGCTGGCAAATCAAATCAAGTCCTGGCAACCGTGGACTCGGGAGGAGCTTCAATCTCTCTCTCAATCAACAGCTTACTTGGTTCCGGAGGTGCCTTCGAAGGAAGCAAGCAGCAGGGCGATGGCTTCGACTTCGTCCCGAGGTGAAGGGTCGCCCGTTTTGGGGAGATAGCTGTTGAGCAGGATCGAGAAAGTCAGCGGTTCCCCACCGGCGGTGGTCACGTAGCCTGACAGGGAACTAACGCCCCGCAGAGTTCCTGTTTTGGCAATGAGCTTCCCTGCTGCGGCGGTGCCACGGAACCGGAAGCGAAGCGTGCCGTCTACCCCCGCGATCGGCAGTGAGTCGCGAAAGGTTTCCCAGGTGGGATGTTTCTGCATGGCGGTTAGCAAGCTCACTACCGTGCCGGCCGACACCAAGTGGCGTCGGGAGAGCCCGCTGCCTTCTTCCAGCATCGCATCGGGCTGGCCTTGGAGTATCGGCTTCAAGAATTCCTTCATGGCTTCCCCGGCGGCTGCCTCCGCAGTTCGGCCGACCACCTTTGGCTCGTTCGCTCCCACCTGCAAGTAGAGCAGATGAGCCGCCAGGTTATTCGACGGTTTCATCATGGCGATTACCAGATCGGCGAGACGCGGGGAGGACACGCGAGCGACCTCTACCCAGCGAGCGCTGTTGAACGGATTGCTCAGTCGATCCACCCAATTGAGGGTCCGGACTTTTCCTTTCCAGCGAACGCCCGCCTGCTGCAACGCGCGGCCGAGCGACTCGGCGAGCCAGAGGGCTGGGCGAGGCACGGTGATCGTGTTGGTCAGCGCGGCTGAGTTGGCTTTCAGGCTTCCAGAGAGCACGAGTTGTCGCGTTCCCAGCGGGCGGTCAAACTGCAGCTTGCCGGCGCTGTCCGCTGGCCCCGTGCTGAGTTGGGAGATCACCTCGAATGGGGGGGAGTCGGGAATAAAGCGGAGTCCGACAGGTGAGCCAGGGGTCTGGCCGGGGGTGGCGATGAGGTCGACTACGTTTTGGTGGAAGGTGAGGGCGGATGGTTCCGGGCTGTAGGAGAACGGCAGGTCATCGATGCTCCATCCCGATCCGAACCCGGACGCCTCCCAGAAGCTTTCATCCGCGACGAGGTCGCCGCGGATGGATCGGATGCCCGCGTTCGTGAGTGCTGCCACCCAGGCGGAGAGCGGCGTGGTTGCCGATCCGACCGATCCACTGGGCACCAGCGTTGGATCGCCTCGTCCGTAGATGAGCAGGTCGCCTTTGACGGTTCCCCGGGCATCAGGCGGAGCGGCGGCGTAGAAGGAGGTGGGAATGCGGTACTCAGTCCCCAGCCGATCCAAGGCCAACGCGGCGGTGAACAGCTTGGTGTTCGACGCCGGGGTGAGATAGCGCAGGGTGTTCGTTTCGAAAACGACGGCTCCACTGCGGGAGTTGAGCACCTGGATTCCCCAGAGCGCCGAGCGGAAGCGGGGGCTGTCCAAGCGCTCGCGGATTCGTAGCTGCAGCTCGGCGAGATTGGTCGTGGCGATGCTCTTGGCCGCCGACGTGTCTGCGCCGGCTGCCACCCAGCCGGTCCCGAGCACGACGGCCAGGCTGGCGAGCAACAACGTTCGGAGGGCGACGAGTCGGGTCACGGTGAGGGAGTGTTATTGGGGCGCTGAGATTAGTATCCCCCGCTGCCG
The DNA here is from genome assembly GCA_016793885.1 of Verrucomicrobiales bacterium. Lineage (NCBI taxonomy): Bacteria > Pseudomonadati > Verrucomicrobiota > Verrucomicrobiia > Verrucomicrobiales > Verrucomicrobiales bacterium. The sequence continues at coordinate 71,145 of JAEUHE010000093.1, read as the reverse complement.
GCGGCCTGCTTGCTGCGCTGGATCAGTTCGATCTCGTATCCCTCCGGAGCATCGATGAAGGCAAAGCCGCCGCCATCGGACTTCAGAGTCGGACCATCGGAGTATTTCAACCCGAGCGAGGCGAGGTGTTTCGCGAACTCCTCGAGGCTATCCACCTCGAAGGCCAGGTGGGTGAGATCGGCCTGCACCACCACCGGTCCGCTGCTGGGATAGTGACAAATCTCGATCTGCTCTTCGCTTTCGGGAGCTTTGAGGAAGACCAACTCCGATCCGCGTGGCGACTTGTGACGTCGGATTTCTTCGAGTCCGAGGACCTCGCGGTAGAATTGGATGGTTTTTTCCAGGTCGCTGACCCGGTAACGCGTGTGCAGGAGTTTGCGAACTTTGGCCATAGCAGCGGCACAGTAGTCAATGGGGCGTCCGGGGCGCAATCTCGGGTTTCGTTTTCCCCGAGAGCCACGAATGTAAAGCACGTTAACCTCACGAAATACGAGAGGGCAGGAACCTTGCACGAAGCACTCCGAACTTGTGGGTAATGCCCCGAGCCTTCTACGGTTGACTGTGATGGACCCTTGCCCTCCGCGTCGAAGTCGCCACGTTCACGACCTGAACCTCAAGCTAAATCTCTCTAAAATATTTCACGCCCTCACGTTGCACCTGCTCGCGAATGAGGTATACTTTTACCGTGAATAAGTCCGACAGAGGTAGGTCGCAACCGCCTGAAGGGACTGAGAGCCCGGAGACGCATTCTTTTGCCCCGCCCCAGCCCGAATTCCAGGGAGACGATTACTCCACGTTGCAACTCGTAGACCAGATCAGCCAGAAGGTGGTCATGGATTTACCCATCGCGCAGGATTTGATCGCCCTGCGCCAGCGGGTTGTGGAGATGGAGGAGATTCAGGACCAAGCGCGAGTGGCGGTCGAGAAGTTGGGCGAGGCAGTGGAAAAGCTGCGGGCCCCGGCTTTGCGTTTGGGCACTCTTCTGCAAAAGCTGCCCAAATCGCGCGCCTTGGTGTGCGCGGCTGGAACGGATTATGTGTGCAGTGTGGATCCGTCACTGCCGGAAGCGGTGTTGGAGACCGGGGTGCGTGTCTTGCTGAATGAGGCATTCGCAGTGACGGAGTCCTTCGGTTTCGACAAGAATGGGCCGGTGGTGCGAATTAGCGAGGTGCTCGCGGATGGACGGCTTCGAGTGGGCAATGAATCCGGCGTTTCGGACACCATCGTCGTGCGGTCTAGCCTGCTGGCGAAGGAGAAGCTGAAGTCGGGACTCGATTTACGGCTGGATCCGAATCTCCGGGTGGCGGTCGAGATCATCGGCACGTCCAAGCGCATCGACCGCACGCTCACCACGGTCGAACCGTTGCCCTGGTCCAGCATCGGCGGGCAGGCCGACGCGGTCCAAGCGATTCGCGATTCCATCGAGATGCCCTTCCTGCATGCGCATCTTTTCAAGCGATTTAATCATCCCGTGCCCAAGGGATTCTTGCTCTATGGTCCTCCCGGTTGTGGAAAAACGCTATTGGGCAAAGCGACGGCCCATAATCTGCGTTTACAAATCAGAGATAAAACCGGTGAGGACCATCCGGAATTTTTCCTAAACGTCAAAGGCCCTGAGGTGTTGAACATGTGGCTGGGCGAGTCTGAGCGCCAGGTTCGCGACCTCTTCGCCCAGTGCCGTGAAAAGGCGGCCGAGGGACATCTGGCCTTCCTCTTTATTGACGAGGCGGAGTCAATCTTGGGAACCCGCCACGCCGGCCGGGTTGGGTCGAGCATTCTCTCCACCCTGGTGCCGATGTTTTGCACCGAGATGGATGGCATCGAAGCGCTGCACAATGTGGTGGTCATCATTGCATCCAATCGGGCTGATCTGATCGACCCCGCCATCCTGCGTCCGGGTCGAATCGACAGGAAAATCCGGGTTCGGCGGCCCGACATGAAGGCGGCCGAGGAGATCTACAAGCTGTATCTGAACGAGAACCTGCCGCTGGCGGAGTCCCAGGCGGAGTTGGTCGCCGCCATGCTCAAAGCTCATTATGAGCACAGCGAGGCGAACCGCTTCCTGGAGATCACCTATCGAAGCGGACGGCGCGATTACCTCTACCGCGGCGACATGGCCAGCGGGGCGATCATTGCCGCGGTGGTCGAGCGGGCCAAGGAATACGCCATCAAGCGGTCGATCGAGCAGGGAGTGGAGTCGCCGATTCGCCGGGAAGATTTAATCACGGCGCTCGATCATGAGTATCGGGAGAACGAGTTGTTCCCGCCGAGCGATATTACGGAGGATTGGTTGAAACTAACGGATTTCGATCCTGGCAACGTGGTTCGTCTGGCTCCTTGTCGGCGGGTGGGAGCGGAGCGCACCTCGGAAGCCTCAGCCATCTAGGGGTTGTTGTGGAGATCCAGTTTGGAACTGAGACGGAAATAGGCATCACGAGGGAAAAGCCCGAGGGGCTCGACGTCGTGGCGGAATCCATTGCCCTGGTGCGCAGCGCGACCGCGCCGGGGGTGCGTCATTGCTGGGACTACAGCTTGGAAGACCCCCATCGGGACATGCGGGGGTTCAGCGTCAGTGAGCTTCGTCAGGACACCGATGAGGCAAACTATTTCGCCCTGGATGCCCAGAGGACCCTCACCTTCCATGAGATTAAGAGCGATCTCGTGCTGCGCAATGGGGCTCGGTTTTACAACGACCATGCGCATCCCGAGTACTGCACTCCGGAGTGCAGCACCCTGTTGGAGATCCTGCAGCAAGACTTTGCGGGCGACACCCTCCTGGCCGCGTGTGCGCGGACGATGAATCAGAATACGGACAACCCGATCCTGCTCTACAAGAACAATACCGACCTTTTGGGGCACAGCTATGGTTGTCACGAAAACTACCTGATGCCCCGTCGGCTGGCCTGGGACACGCTCAGCCAGGGCATTGTGGCTTTCTTTGTGACCCGGCAGATCCTGTGCGGGAGTGGAAAGTTCGGGTGGGAGGAGGAGGATCGTTACCTGCGTCCTGGTTTCCAGATTTCCCAACGCAGCGACTTTTTCACCGAGATGCAGAGCGTTGACACCATGCAGCGCCGTCCCTTGGTCAACACGCGGGACGAGCCGCATGCGAATGCGGATTTATATCGGCGGTTCCATGTCATCATCGGGGATGCGAACCTTTCCCTCTATTCTGGCTACCTCAAGATCGGCACAACGGCGCTGGTCCTGCAGGCCATGCTCAACGGTGCGCCGCTGGAGCGCATTCCCAAGGTGGCTGAGCCGCTTTCCACCCTGAAGCAGATCTCGCGTGACGCCTCCTGGAAGTGGGAGTGTCGGACAGCGGACGGGCATCCGACCACGGGGCTGGAGATACAGCGGCAGTATCTGCAGCTCGTCCGGGAGTATTGCACAGACCTGTCCTCGGACTGGCAGAAGGTGGTGGCCGACTGGGAAGAGGTTTTGAACGACCTGGAACGTGATCCGCTGCTGGCAGCCGATCGTTTGGACTGGGTCGCCAAGTTTAAGCTCATCGAGCAGTTCCGCGAAGCCGAGGGGCTATCGCCTGAAGACCCCTGGCTGCAGAGCCTGGATCTGGCCTATCATGTGCTGGATCGGCAGCAGGGCTTGTTCTACGGGCTGATGGAGCAGCGGGCCCTGCGGCTCCCGTATCCTTTGGAGGAGATTTGTCATGGGCGCCTGACGCCCCCGATGAGCACGCGAGCGGCGGTGCGGGGTTACTGCATTGAGCGGTTCGGGCCGGCCGTCGAGTTGACCCAATGGGATCATTTGACCTTGCGGGCGGGCGACAAGCGGATCGAGTTGGATCTGCGCAATCTGTTTGACGCGCAGCAGATCCGGCAGAGCTTGAAAGTCATCGCTGCCGCTCAAACCGTGGATGACCTCCGCTATCTCCCTTTTGCCAAGCTGATAGTCTAACCTAAACCACAACCTCTCCCTCCTATGCCAGACCGACTCCAACGACCACAGCCTCCGACGCCTGCCCCTAGCGGCGGCGGCGGGGATGGGCCTCGATCGCCTGAGGTCAACAAGCCTAACACCGAAGAACTTCTGAAGCGCATGCGTCGGGTGGATCCCGACCAGGCTAAACGCTACCGCCAACGAACGGGACAATGATGAATGGTGATTTTCTCGCACTCTTACCGAAGAACCCTTTCTCCCAGGTGACTGGGGGAGCCGGAGGGCAGGATCTCATGATCCATGCCACCACGGTGTTCGCCTTCCAGTGTGCCGCGGGAGTGGTGATGGCTGGAGATCACCGGGCTACCTCAGGTCACACGGTGTTCTCGGACAAGACCGAGAAAATCCTGGAACTGGATGCGCACTCGATGATGGCGATCGCCGGGTCCCCGGCGGTGGCTTTCGAGATGGCGCGGACATTGCAGACGACCTTCGAGTTCTATCGCCGCAGCCAGTTGCAAAGCATGAGCCTGGCTGCCAAGATCCGGGCTCTATCCAAGCTGCTTCGGGAGAACCTTCCGGCGACCCTGCAGGGGTTCGGGTTGGTAGCCCCGCTCTTCGCGGGCATTGAGACGGATGATCCACAGGCCAAGCCCATCATCCACTTTTACGATCCGTTGGGCGCCCAGTTCGAGGCCGCGAACTTCGCGAGTTCTGGCTCCGGCTCCCCCACCATTCGCAGCGTGCTGCACTATCTGGAGAAGTGGGGGGACCCGCGTCCTCAGGACATGAACATCGAGCAGGCTGTCACGTTGGCCAACCGGCTGTTGATGACCGCCGCGGAGTTTGACACCGCGACGGGCGGGGTACATCCGGACCGTCGGCTGTTCGCCACCATCAAGGTGCTGACCCGCGAAGGCATCCGCACCGTTCCTCTGGAAGAACACGAACACTTTTGGCAAAGGGCTGAAGCATGACCGAGGAACCGTATCGTTGGCTGGAGGCGATTCAGAATCGCCGAGAGTATATCCAAGATCACCTGAAGGGCGCGACGCCGGTCTTTGCCGTTTCGCGGCCGGAAGGCATCCTGCTCGTCGGAGTGGGGCAGGGACAATCCAAGGTTTTTGAGATCTACGATCGGCACGCCTTTGCGGCGCTGGGGCATCCGGTGGATATCGAGAAGGTCCGTCAGTCGGCCATTGAGGCGGCTCACGTGGAGGGCTTCAGTCGGTCTTCACGCGATGTCACCCTGCGTCGCCTGGTCGGGTTCTCACTGAGTCCAACGTTAAAGAACAGCTTCGAGCAGATCTTCTCCCCTCCGCTGATTGTTGAGTCCTTGTTCGCCGAGCTGGGGGAGACCCCGGCCCAGGATGCTCTGGTGCGCTTGCATTTTGACGGAAACCATCACTACGAGGTTTCGGGGGCTTTAATGGCGCACAGCGATCGCAAGGTGGAGGCGGAAGCTCAGGCGTGGCTCAAGCAGAATCTTCGTCCGGAGCATAGCGTTCGTCAGGCGGTATTGGTCGTCTTGACTGCCTGGAGAGCGGTCACCCAGCACCTGCCGTTCACGGGGCTGGTCGTGGAACCGGAGGGGCCGGCGTTGGTGGAGGGCAGGTTGGTGGAGTTGGCCCTCCTGGATCGCCGGGTGGCGGGGCCGGTTCACTACCGGAAATTGGACTTTTCCAATCTGCCCGGCTAGGGCATAGTTCCGGTCTGCTCAGCGGTTGCGTGGCGCCCCCATCTGTATGGCGCTGGAAGCGGCTCCTGGTGCGGCTCGTGGGATGAGCAATCGATTCTTGAGTTCACCAAATCTGTCAACGGGCGTCTGCCTCCGGATCACCGGGGTGGAGACTGAATATGGCTGTCTGGTAGACGCACCCCTGCAGGTATCTGAGGTGGTGGCGCGGATCAAGGATTGGGTCTTCGAGGGGCAGCGCTTTGGGCTCATTGATCTCCACGACCGGGATTGGGATGAGCCGGCGAGCAACGGTGGATTTCTCTTCAATGGGGGGCGTCTCTATTTGGACATGGGACACCTGGAGTATTGCACGGCAGAGTGCGCTTCGGCTCTCGATGTGGTGAAGTACGACCGAGCCGGGGACCTCCTTCTGAACCGGGCCATCGAAGCCTTGGGTTACGGCGGGCAGGTCACCTTCATTCGGAACAATATCGACCATTTCACGGGTGCGACCTTTGGTTGTCACGAGAACTACTCGCTCCTGCGCTCGGCACCCCTGTCGCAGAAGAATGTCCTTTCGCTGCTGAGCTTCCTGACGCTACGGGCGCTGTACGCCGGATCGGGGCGAGTGGGCATCTCGAACGCGACCCGCTTTCGGGTGGAGGGCGGAACTTCAGACGAGGAAGGGTGTTTTCAGATCAGCCAGCGGGCGGATTACATCCAAAATGACTTCTTTGAGTGGGTGCAGCACAACCGCGCCATCATCAATACGAGAGACGAGCCGCTGGCAGATCCGCGGCTGTATCGTCGGCTGCACTTGATTCATGGGGATACGAATGTGTTGCCCTCCGCGTCGTTTCTCAAGATAGGCACCACGCGGCTCGTCTTCGACCTGTTGGAGGCGGATGACCTTCCAGCGGTGACTTTGATGGACGCCGTTGGGTGCCTTCGCAGCCTTTCACGATCACCCGCGGGCCCTTGGCCGGTTCGGCTTTCGGACGGACGAATGGCGGACGCGATCGAACTCCTCGCGGAGTATCACGTTCGGGCGGCCCGACGCTTCGGTGGGCGTGATCAGGAAACAGACGCGGTTTTGAAACTCTGGGCTGAGGTTTTGGAGAAGCTTTCGGGTCGAAGATTGGAGCTGGTGGGGGTCCTGGATTGGGTGACCAAGGAGCACATCTTGAGCACCTTTCGGGAGAGCGAGAACATCGATTGGAGTCATCCATGGCTGGCTGCGCAGGATCTGGAGTATCACAGCACTGATCCGAATCGTTGTCTGGCGTTCGCTTTGCCGCTGCGGACCGGGGAGTGGAGTTTGACTGACCTGGACGACTACTGTCTGGCTCCTCCCGCGAACACGCGAGCCGGTGCTCGCAGCGCCCTCATGCGGGAGATCCGAGGGCGATCGGTCCCGTATGTGCTCGATTGGGATAGTGTACAGATTCACGACCAGGATCCCTTCTATCTGCTGGATCCCTTCGAGGCGGCGGCCCCATCCAGCGTGGCGGGTGCTCCGCCGCTTTCGGTTTAGCCTAGCAGGTCGTCGGAGTGGTTCCCGAAATCTGCCTTACATCCACGATCCGATTCCCATTTGATTTTCTGCTCTGCCTCAGCAACTCTTGGCCTTATGGTTCAGTCACACAATGTCCGCCGCACGGTCCCCTCTTTTGCCATGAACACTCTTCCATTCACGGAATCGCCCTCGTCGCAGCGTCCACGGCTGGTGGCTTGTTGCCCCCAGAGTCGTCTTTGGCTCGGACTGGCGCTGTTGCTCAGCTTGCTTTTATCGCCAGGACTACCAGCGGCAGAGTTCACCCTGTCCGTGACTCCCCAGTTCCACATTGTGATCCCGAAGGCGGCCCTCGGGAAAGAGTTCCTGATGTCCGCCTCGCTGATCCCTCAGGCGGCGGCGGCCACCAGCACCGGCCTGGCGGGCAAGATTGTTCGCTTTGAGCTGTTCCATGATGGCGTGGATCTCTACGAGTCCACCAAGGGCTTGGTGGTGACGGAGGACCTTCCGGCCCGGCGTTTGCTGACCACCTTCCCTATCGTGGAGCAGGATGACGGCAAGGTGACGATTGATTTTAATCGCGGGATGCGGCGGGTCTTTACGGAGATCTGGTATCAAAGCTCGTCGTTCTTCGATGCGGCGTCGCGCGATCGCACCTTGGAGGTTCCGCAGAGTCGGGTGTTTGCGGCCGATTCCAAAGAGGAGAATCTGGTCATTCGGCAGAGCGTCCAGATTCGGGATCGGGAGGGGGAGTCGAATGTGGAGCAACGTTACGAAGTTCGCTATTTCTTTCAGAGCTACAACCCGACGGTGAAGACGGGGAAGGAGCAGCCTGCATCTGAAGTGCGCTACGCGCGCTTTTTCGAGACGGCGGTGCAGCTCGAGGCGACCTCTGGACGCCAGAGCGGTCGAATTGCTCGTTTTGACCTCACGAAGCCGGTCGTCTTTCACTACAGTGCCAACACTCCCAAGGATTTTGTTCAGGCGGTTAAGGACGGCATTGTGTATTGGAATCGCGCGTTTGGAAAAGAGGTGGTGAAGGCCGAGGCTGCGCCGGAAGGGGTGACTGCTCCGGACGCGCGCTATAATCTGGTTCAATGGGTCCCGTGGGACAACGCGGGTTTTGCCTATGCGGACATCTTGGTGGATCCGCAAACGGGCGACTCGCGCCATGGCCAGGCTTACATGACCAGCGTGTTTGCGCTGAGCGGCAAGGCGCGCGCCCGGGCGGCGTTGCGGTCGATGCGGGAGTACGCCGAGAAGAAGTCGGACACCAAGAATGATGTGCGGGTGTGGGCCTTGGCGCGGTTTCAGACCGCCAGTGCATGCCAGTTGGACCCCGTGGAGTTTGCGCATCAATATGCCCAGGGTCTGGAGGAGTTGCTGGCCAGCGATGATCTGACCGACAAGGCGGTGTTGCAGGCTGCCCAGGATTACGTTCGCGAGGTGGTGGCGCACGAAGTGGGGCACGTTTTGGGTTTGCGGCACAACTTCGCCGGCAGTCTGTCCGCCACCCTCACCCAGCGGGAGTTGGATGACTGGTTTAAGGACTATTTGTTGGGAAAGAAACTGGATGCCTACACGAACCGGCTGAGCAGCACCTCCATGATGGAATACAGCCCGTTTAAGGCTGGCGTTTTCATCGGTTGGCAGATGCGGACCACCCCCCAGGTTCTTCCGCATGATCGTGCCGCCATCCAGTGGGGGTATTTTGATTCCAAGGAGCCGTCGGAAAAGAAGATGCTTTTTGGGACCGACCAAGATGCGGGGCGTTATGGGGATGTTCAGCGGTTTGACTACGGTGACGAACCTTTGATCGCGGCCTATGGGGAGCTGGCGACCTACTTGAGAACCTTGCCGAACACCTTGATCGAGCGGTTTATCTCCGCTCGGGCGCCCCGGGATTCCCGGGATCGGGTTCCGCTGGAGCAGGTGAATCTGAGTGCTCAGTCGGCGGCGGCGAGCGTGGCGGGCGACTTCTCGGAGATGGCCTCCTGGTTCAGCTCCAAAACCCGGTCGCTCAAGGTCGAAAACCAATTTGAGTTTATTGGCGAGCTGAACCGCCCTGACCGGATGGATGCGCATTGGAGGAGTCTGACCAACCAGGTCGAGAAGCTAGGGGGGGTGGATCGCGTGTTGTTCTCCTTTATTCCGGCCGACCTTAAGCTGGAGCTGAAGGATATGGGAACAAATGCCTTGGTGATCGATCGCATTAGCGCCACGAACCTCCAGGCCCGTCTCAACGCCTTGCTCAACACCGCCACCTATACAAACTTTGTGGGATTGGATGACAAGCGTATCTCGTTCACCGCCGATGAAATCGCCGTGATTCGCAAGCGCGGGGAGGTTTTCTTCCAGGAGTTCGAGAAGGAGGTTCTGAAAATGATCTGCCAGCGTCTCGAGAATGTGAGCCGAGATCTGGCTCAGGAGGCGGTGGGGAGTTTGGGAGAGAGCGATCCGGTGGCTCGTCTGGAGCAGCGGATTCTGGAGCTATCCCGACTGATCATTCTGGCCAAGGACGACTCCAAGCGCTTGAAAGGCAAGATCGACAAGAGTCTGGTGGAGGTGGTGGATTTTAAGTATAGTCACGACGTTCGGCTGGCTGCCGCCAAGGCTCTCAACGACAAGGTTGGCTCCTTTCGCGGATGGGCGGTGGATACGAAGGGTGAGCTTAATAAGTCTCTGAAGGACGAGGTGGAAGGCGCTTTGAACATCGGGAATTTCAAGGACTTTAAGGATTCGATGCTCTCCCGTACGCTGCGCGAGTGGTATCTTCGCCAGCAGGACCTGCTGGCGCTCCTCCCCCCCAAGCCGGGCGGACAGGCCTCCCGGTAAACATGGTAGTCCTCGCGTTTCCTGGGGCTAGTTCTTTTGCGTTTGACCCCGCGATGCTTCGAGGCTAGGTTCGCCGTTCTCTTAACCGAAACGAACTTATTGATATGTTTGCGGGCCTTAGACGATTCCAGAAAATCATATGGGTGGTGGCAGCCGTAGTCATCATCCCCACGTTTGTCGTCTTTTTTTCTCCTTCCAGCATGCGTGGCGTGCCGGACGGGGATGGGCTGCAGTTAGGCTCCATCGATGGCAAGCCGATTTCGCGCACCCAGTTTTTGGAAGCCCGCAGCGAGGCCATGCTACGGATGTTCATCACCAGCGGACGCTGGCCGGAGAATGAGGGTGATCGGCTGACCGACTACACTTATTCCTGGTTAGTAGTGATCTCGCAGCTTAAGGAGCAGGGGATTAAGGCGGACGACCGGGCGATGGGACGTTTGGCGGCTTCCTATGGCATCACGGACATCGATGGCTTTCTTAAGAACATTTCCTCACGTCAGCGAGGCATTAATCTTACCAAAGAAGACTTCGTTCGCTATCTGGAGCATGAGGTGGGCTTTCAACAATTGGTTCAGCTCGCGGGTGTTTCCGGTCAATTAGTGCATCCGCGGGAGGCGCAAGAGAAGTTTCTGAAGGAGCACCAAGAAAACGTCGTTGAGGCCGTCTTTTTTCAGACCAGTTCGTATACCAACGGAGTGGTTGCCAATGCTGCGGAATTGGGTCGCTACTATACGAACATGATGGCGCAATACCGTCTGCCTGAACGCCTTAAGGTTGCCTATGTGGAGTTCCCGAAGAGCAACTATTTTGCGCAAGCCGATTCCGTCCTGGCACTGAGGACTAATTTGTCCGCCTTGATCGACCAGGAATACCAGCAACGGGGTGCGACCAACTATACCGACCCCAACAATCCGGCGGTGGTATTGGGGGAAAAGGAAGCGAAGGATCAGATCCGTTCGTTGGTGCGCGGCCAGTCGGCTCTGACGTTTGCCCACAACGCGGCGACGGAGCTAGCCGACAAGCTCATGGGACAATCCGATGCATCGGTTCAGACCTTCGAGAGCTTTATGGCTGCTGCGAACCAGACGGTGAAGGTTTCGAGTCCGTTCACCCGTGACGAGCCTCCCGCAGAGATGAAATCGGTTTCTCCCGAGTTTGCGGGACGTTTGTTCGAGTTGACCAACAGCGCGTCTGTCGTTCTTTTCCAGCCCATGATGGGCGAGGACGCCGTCTACATCGCCGCCGTGAAGCAGCGCATACCTTCTCAAATCGAGCCATTTGAAGCGGTTCGCGCCCGAGTGGCTGCTGACTATCTCAGGAGCCAGGGACGGGAACGGGCCGTGAAGGCGGGGAATTCCTTCCATTCCAACTCGGTTCAGCAGGTGTCCTCTGGAAAGAGCTTTGCCGAGGTGGCTGCCAAGTCCGGCTTGCGTGTCGAAGCTCTTCCGCCTTTTTCCAGCGCGACCGAGAATCTCCCGGAATTGGCCGGTCGTCTACAAATGGCCCAGTTGAACAACGCGGTTTCGTCCCTGACCAATGGTGGAATCAGCCGTTTCATGTTCACCCAGGAGGGGGGCGTTGTTCTTCATCTGAAGGATCGCAAAGCTCTCTCAGAGGAGATTCAGAAGGAGAAGTACCCGGCCTTCTTGCGATCGGAGCGCATGTCCGGTTCCTTCGAAGCATTCGGCAAGTGGATTGGCAAGATCGAGCAGGCGAAACTCCAGCGCCCAGCCCCGGCTGCCGGCGCCGCGGACGGTCAGGGGGCCTCGGCGGCACAATAGCGGAGTCGGAGCTGGGTTTACGTCCCTGTTCCTCAGGGAGCGTGGAGGCGGATGTGATCCGTCCCTGGGTGGTTGGAATCTCTCCACGCCCAGCAGCCAGTGGGACTCTCAACCAACAGGTCGCTCGGTTGGCTTTGCTCCGCACGACCTCGTTCACCACATGACAACCCATCCACTCCCTATAAAATTGTCCGTTCCCGAGGCTCATCTGTTTTGGGAGATTGAGGTGCTCTACGAGGACGAGCACTTGCTGGCGGTTTCGAAGCCGGCCGGGCTGCACGCTACGCCCGACCGTGAGGCCCCGCGAATGCCTCATCTGATGGGCCTTCTTCATGCCGGGATCGCTCAGGCTAAACCCTTTGCTACCTCCCGTCACTTATCCTACCTGGCCAGTACCCATCGGCTGGATCCGGAGGTCAGTGGCGTACTCCTCATGGCTAAATCGAAACCGGTGTTGATCGCGTTGGCCAATGAGTTCAGCACGGGCAAGCCCTATCTGGGCTATGTGGCCCTGGTGGCGGGTGATCTGGGGCAGGCGAAGTTGACGGTCAACGCCGGGCTAATCGAGCATCCTCAGCGTCCCGATCTTCAACGGGTTGACACCAAAAAAGGCAAGATGGCACGGACCGAGTTGACCATCGCTGAGAAGTTCAGAGGGTATTCCCTGCTTAACTGTCGGCTGTCCACGCATCGTCACCATCAAGTTCGTGCCCATCTGCAACATATCAAGCTGCCGGCCTGTGGAGATAAGCCCTACGGCGGCAAACAGTTGCTGCTATCTCAGATGAAAAAACGCTATCAGGTCAAGGATGGGAAGAGCGAGCGACCGCTCACGACCGGGCCGGCCCTGCATGCGGAGCGAATTTGGTTCAAGCATCCCGTCACGGGTTTACCCCTTGAGATTCGGGCTCCTTGGCCGAAGGAGTTAACGGTGGCTGTGAAATATCTGCGCCGGTATATGGCCAATTCTTTTTGACGGTAGATAACGCTTCCCGTAGGTTCCGGGCACTTGTGATGAGGGTATCATGTTAGGATTTATCATTAAAAAGGTTTTCGGCTCGAAGAACGACCGAGAAATCAGGCGCGTGCGCCCTATGGTTGCACGTATCAACGAGATCGAGCAGAGCTTGCAGTCTCAGCCCGAGGAGGTCCTTCGCCAGAAAACCGCGGACTGGAAGGCCAAGCTCGCGGCCATCCAGGACAATGATGAACTCGCCAAGGAGCTGAACGCGATTCTTCCTGAAGCGTTCGCCGTGGTGAAGAATGCCTGCCGTCGTCTGTGTGGCAAAGACGTCATTGTGCGGGGGCATCCCATTCGCTGGGAGATGGTTCCCTTCGACGTCCAGTTGATCGGGGGCTGGGCGCTTCACAGCGGCCGCATTTCGGAAATGGCCACGGGCGAAGGCAAGACTTTGGTGGCTACTTTACCAACCTACTTGAACGCTCTCACGGGCCGAGGGGTTCACGTGGTGACGGTCAACGATTACCTGGCCGCTCGCGATAGCGAATGGATGGGGGCGGTTTATCGTTTTCTGGGGTTGACCGTCGGCTGCATCATCCACGACCAACCCCCAGATGTCCGCCGCCAACAGTATTCGTGTGACATCACCTATGGCACGAACGCTGAGTTTGGTTTTGACTACTTGCGTGACAACGGCATGGCTGAAAAGCGCGAATATCAGGTTCAGCGCGGCCACTATTTCGCCATCGTCGACGAGGTGGATTCCATTCTCATCGACGAGGCCCGGACTCCCCTGATCATCAGCGGTCCGGCGGTCATCAACGCTGACAACGGGCTCTACGCCCAGATGAAAGGGGTCGTTCAGAGCCTGGTTCACGCTCAAGAGCAGCTGTGCGTCCGGTTTTTGCGTGAAGCGCAGGACGTGCTCAAAAAACTGCGTCCGGCGGACGGATCGAACCCCAAGGATCCTGACATACTGGAGATGGAGCTAGGTTTGCTTCTCTACCGGGTCAAGACGGGTAACCCACGTTCTGAGGGGCTTAGGCATCTCTTGGAAGATCCCTCCCTGGCCTCCTTGATGCAGAAGGCGGAGTTGCGGCTGCATGCCGACCAGTCCAAGAAGGAGCTTTATGCCCAGAAGGAGGAGCTTTTTTTCGCGATCGAGGAGAAGAGCCACGAGGCGGATCTGACCGAGAAGGGGCGGAGTTTCTTGAGCCCCAAGGACGCCGATTCCTTTTTGCTCCCCGATTTGCCCACTGAGTTTCACCGAATCGATTCGGACGGTTCTCTCACGGCCCAAGATCGATTGGCCGCCAAAGCCGCGTTGCAGACGCAGATGGAGGACAAGGCTCAGAAGATCCATGTTATCTCGCAGTTGCTCAAGGCCTACAGCCTCTACCTGTGCGATGTCCACTACGTGGTGCAGGACAATAAGGTCATCATCGTCGATGAGAACACCGGCCGATTGATGACGGGTCGTCGGTGGAGCGAAGGGCTTCACGCGGCGGTCGAGGCCAAGGAAGGGGTTGAGGTTGAGAAAGAAACACAAACCTACGCCACCATCACGATTCAGAACTATTTCCGTCTGTATCAAAAGCTGGCGGGAATGACGGGAACGGCCGAGACCGAGGCCAACGAGTTTCACGACATTTACAAACTGGGTGTGCTGGTGATTCCCACCAATCGACCCTGTGTCCGCAAGGACAGCAATGACACGGTTTACAAGACTAGGCGCGAGAAGTTCGCTGCCGTGCTGAAGGAAATTCGCGAAGTGCATGCCCAGGGCCGTCCGATCTTGGTGGGCACCGTTTCGGTGGAGACCAGCGAAGGGCTCTCTCGCATGCTCAAGGAAGCCGGCATCGTTCACAAGGTGCTCAACGCGAAGTTCCATCAGCAGGAAGCGGAGATCGTCTCCATGGCCGGCCAGCGGGGCGGGGTCACGATTGCCACCAACATGGCTGGCCGTGGCACGGATATTAAGCTCGGACCTGGGGTGGCGGAGCTGGGAGGGCTGCACGTGATCGGCACCGAACGTCACGAATCGCGTCGTATTGATCGGCAGCTGCGCGGTCGTTGCGCGCGTCAGGGTGATCCGGGCTCGTCGCACTTTTTCATCTCGCTGGAGGACGATCTCATGCGTTTGTTCGGTTCCGATCGCATCGTGAAAGTCATGGAGCGGGTGGGGTTGGAGGAAGGGCAGGAGCTGGAGCATCCTTTCCTGAATCGATCCATCGAACAGGCTCAGAAGCGCGTCGAGCAGCATAATTTCCAGCAGCGGAAACGCACGCTGGAGTATGACGACGTCATGAATAAGCAGCGGGAGGTCATCTATGGCTTCCGCAACGAGATCCTCCATGGTGAGGATGTGCGCGACCAGTTGATGGATGTGATGGAGGAGGTGGTCATCGCCAAGGTCGACGAGTTCACCGCCCCGACATCCGAGCCGCGTGAATGGAATCTCCGCGGGCTTTCCGACTGGATAAACCTGAATTTCCCCCTGGGCGTCACCGAAGAGCAGCTGGTGAAACGGGCGGAGGAGGGGCAGGAAGCGCCGGTGGCGGGTTCGGTATTTGACGGCCTGAGCGCGCATCAGTTTGCGTTGTGCCGCTTCGTGGTCGATGAAGTGCGCCAGGCGTACGAGCTGAAGGTCAGCCATGAGGATACCAAGGCGTTGAATCAGATGGAGAGGATCACGATGATCTCCGCCATCGATCGCCTGTGGCAGGAGCATCTCTATCACATGGACAGCCTCCGAAACAGCATCGGCCTTCGGGCTTATGGTCAGCGGGATCCGCTGATTGAGTACAAGGCGGAAGCGTTCAAGGTGTTTGAGGAGATGATGGTGGGCGTGAAGTCGGAGATCTGCCACAACATCTTCCGCAGCGCCTCCAGCCTGCGCGCCTTCGAGAATTTCCTCCGGGGCATGCAGCAGCGCGCACAGACCATTCATGCGGAGGCCAGTTCATTTGGTGGCGGAGCCAGCCCTGCGGGTGGTTCGGGAGCTGGGGCTGGCAACGCCAGCGACATGGTGAGCGAGGCCTCGGAGGCGGTCGCCAAAGCCACTCCGGTTCGGCTCGGGCCGAAAGTGGGGCGCAACGATCCTTGCCCCTGTGGAAGCGGCAAGAAGTACAAGCAGTGCTGCGGCAAGCACTGATCCGATTCGAGACCCATTACAGATTGATTGTTCAGACAGCAAGCGTATGGAAAATCGTGAACCAACTGCGGCACCGTCGTCCGAGGGCACGGGTTCGGATCCCCAGGGTGGGGTGCCCGAGCCGGACTTCTCTCCGGAGGCTTGGGTGGCTCTGCAAGCCAAGGCCGCCAAGGCCGAAGAGAATTGGAATGCGTTGCTGCGGACGACCGCCGATTTCGACAATTTCAAGAAACGCGCGGCCCGCGAGCGGCAAGACGCCCTCAAATACGCCACCGAGGGACTGCTCGAAAAGCTTGTTCCCGTGATGGACAACTTCGAGATGGCGTTGATGGCTGCCAATCAGGCTTCGAACGCCACGGCCGAATCCTTGCGCACGGGGGTCAACATGATTCACCAACAGCTGCGTACGGTGTTGATGGATGCCGGCCTCGCTGAGGTGAACGCCCTAGGGCAGCCCTTTGACCCGAACATCCACGAAGCGGTCTCGCAGCAGGAATCCTCGGAGGTTGCCGAAGGCCATGTCCTGCAGCAGCTCCGCAAGGGCTATCGGCTGCGCGAACGCCTGCTAAGGCCGGCGACAGTGATCGTTTCGAAGGCGCCTGCCTCCTAAGCTTCAATGGCCAAGCGAGATTACTACGAGGTCTTGGGGGTACCCAAGAACGCGACTGAGGATGACTTGAAGAAGGCTTATCGCAAGATGGCCATTAAGTATCATCCGGATAAAAACCCCGGGGACAAAGGGGCCGAGGAGAAGTTCAAGGAACTGGGTGAGGCCTATGAGGTCCTGAACGATCCGCAGAAGCGAGCGGCCTACGATCAAATGGGACATGACGCCTTTGATCCACGGCGTCGGGCGAGCGCGGGCGGCGGTGGCTTCCATGACCCGGCGGATATTTTCCGCGAGGTTTTTGGCGGCAGCATTTTCGAGGAGTTTCTGGGTGGTCGCCGTGCCGATCCACGGGCTCCGCAGCGGGGCGATGATCTTCGCTATGACTTGGAACTGACTTTTGAGGAGGCGGTTAACGGATGCGAGAAGGAGATCGCGGTCAGCCGACTCTCGAGCTGCGAGCGTTGCTCGGGCTCCGGCGCGGACGGATCTCCGCGCAAGCGGACCTGCACGACCTGCGGCGGACGAGGGCAGGTGGTCATGGCGCGAGGAATTTTTAGCATCGCTCAGAACTGTCCTCGCTGCAACGGGCAGGGACAGATGCTGGAGAATCCCTGCAAGAGTTGTGAGGGGGCTGGACGGGTTGAGCGTCCGAACAAGGTCAAGCTACGCATCCCTGCAGGCGTCGACACGGGTACGCGGTTGCGGTCGGCCGGGGAAGGGGAGGCTGGAGTTCGGGGCGGCGGGGGCGGTGACCTTTACGTAGTTTTGCATGTTCGGGCTCACGACGTGTTTGAGCGCGAAGGTGATGATCTTCATTGCGAGCTTCCGATCAGTTTTGTCCAGGCTGCGCTAGGAGCCGAAGTGGAGGTTCCTACCTTGACCGGCAAGGCGCATATTCGGATCCCGGCCGGATCCCAGAGCGGCACCACTTTCCGGCTGAAGGGCAAAGGGGTGCGGAATGTTCACGGGCATGGACACGGAGATCTTCACGTGCGGGTCATCGTTGAGGTGCCCTCGAAGCTGAATGCCGCCCAGCGGGCCAAGCTGGAGGAGTTTGCGCTCCTGTGCGATGAGACCGTGAATCCCATCGGGATGAGCTTTCTCGAGCGTGCCAAGAATTTCTTTCGCTGACCTTTCTCCCTGATGCACCGCTTCTTCCTTCCTCCGGAGCGGTGTCAGGACCGAAACCTGGTGCTTCAGGGGGCTGAAGCGCATCACGCGGCGCGGGTACTTCGTCTGGAGGCGGGGGATGCCGCGGTGGTGCTCGACGGAGCTGGCAAGTCTTACCAGTGTCGGGTCACCAGCAGCACGAAGTCGAGTGTCGTTCTTGAGATCCTTTCCACGCTCAGTCAGCCGGCCCCCGTTGGTCGAATTTGCCTGATTGCCGCCATTCCCAAAGGACAGCTTTTCGATGAGATCGTCGAGCAAGCCACGGAGTTGGGAGTTTCCGAGATTGTTCCGCTGATCGCTGAGCGGGGCATTGTCCGTCTGTCGGGGCAGGAAGCCCTGTCCAAACAGGAGAAGTGGCAGACCACGGCGCGCGAAGCCATGAAGCAGAGCGGGAACCTCTGGGCTCCGGCGATCCAGGTGCCGGCGACCTTCGCCTCCCTTCTCTCCCAAGAATCTGCGCCCGATCTGTCACTGGTGGCCTCTTTGGCCGCCGGGGCCGACGAGGTTCGCGGAGTCTTGGCCAAGTACCAGGAGCGATCAGGTGTCAGCCCGCGATCCATCCAGATTTGGGTAGGGCCGGAGGGAGACTTCACCCCGGACGAGCTTCAAAAACTGGCGGAACGTGGTGTCTGTCCGATTACTCTGGGGCCGTGGACATTACGCTGTCCTACAGCGGTGGTATCGGTGGTTGCTCTTCTCGCTCATGAGCTTCGTTGCTGCGCCGATCCCAGGTTTACCCCTCGGCCGTCCTAGTCTCGAGCCCCGTCCCCCTGCCCGGTGACCTCGTTCCCTGGATTTCTGAGGCGTAGCTCTCGAAATAATCTCTTCTGCTTCCCGAGGTGGTCTGCCGATAGAACACTGACCTAGGGCTGGTGTGAGCCGTCGTTCCGGTGGGGAGTGCCCTGGGCAGGAAAGGATCTATGAACGTTGCTGTTGGATCGAAAGAGGAGGGGTTGGTTGCTTGCAAGGGTGGAAAGTTCCTGACGTTTTCGTTGGGAAGGGAATCCTACGGACTAGGAATCTTGCAGGTGCGGGAGATCATTCGTTTGCCCGAGATCACTCACGTGCCATGCATGCCGTCTTACATGCGCGGCGTGATCAACCTGCGGGGTAAGGTTGTCCCGGTGGCTGACTTGCGAGCGAAGTTCGGACTTCCCAAGGGTACACAGAGCGAGCGCACGTGCGTCATCGTGGTTGAGCTTGCTGCGCGAGGCAAATCGCTCATGGGACTAATGGTGGACGCAGTCGAGGAGGTCAGCAACATCCCACCGGCCGACATCGAACCGACGCCTGACTTTGGTGTGCGTCTGAACATCGACTACATCCTCGGAATCGCGAAAGTGAAAGGGGGGGTGAAGACCCTTTTGGATATCGACCGGGTGATCTGCGAGGAGGCGTTGAAAGGACTGCGATCCGCGGCGGCAGCGTGATCGCTGGAACATGAAGATTTGATCAAGATTGTTTTCCAATCGCCGATATCCATAAGGAAGAGATCTGGTCGACGCTCTTGATGTGTTGCCGGGTGCGTGGGATGTGCCAGGTCTCCTGGGACCGACGAAGTTTGAATATCCTATGAACAGAATGAAGACCTGGAGCCTGACCGCCAAGCTGGTCTGCAGCTTTGTGTTGATTGGCGCAATTCCCTTGGTGGTAATCGGTGTCCTCAGCACCCGATCCATCCACACACTCGGCGAACGTCTCGCTGACTCCTTCCGCGCGGCGGCTCAAGCCTCCCTGGAGGACATCGATCGCAATCTGTTCGAGCGTTATGGGGATGTGCAGGCGTTTGGTCTGAACTCCGTAATCCAGGATCAAAACGCCTGGTATAAGGTTGGATCCGACAAGAATCCGGTGGCCGAGGTGATGAATCGTTACGTCGGCTTATATGGGCTGTATGATCTCTCGGTGGCGGTGGATCCAGAGGGGCGTGTCCTGGCGGTCAACGACCGGGATTCTGGTGGGAAGCCCTTGGAGACAACTTGGCTTTACGAGCAGAATTTTAAGTCGGCCAGTTGGTTTCAGGCGGTGAGCGAAGGGAAGTTTCTTAAGAGCGATCTTTTGGACGGCACCGTCGTAGAGGACCTCGCGGTGAGCGAGTTGGTGAAGAAGGCTTGTGGCAACCAGGGGCTCGTGATGGGTTTTTCGGCCCCGGTTAAGGACGCGGCAGGAAAGGTCATTGCCTACTGGTATAATGCGGCCAAGTTCTCTTTGGTGGAGGAGATACTGATGGATGCCTACGAGGATGCCGCCAAGCGTGGATTCGACCAGGCGGAGCTAACTCTGTTGGATAGCAAGGGGCGTGTTTTAGGGACCCACGATCCGATGGCCAGGGGCGGAAACAAATCGTTTCAACATGACAGCGAGGCCTTTCTCAAGTCCAACCTGGCGAGCGCTGGAATTGAGTCGGCGAAGCGCGTGATCACTGGGGAACAGGGCTTTGTTCACGAGACCCACGAGCGCAAACCTGGACAGTTCGTCTCCGGATTCGTGCGTTCCAAGGGAGCCTTAGGATTTCCCGGGCTGGGTTGGAGTTTGCTGTTACGTGTCCCGGAGGCTCAAGCTCAAGCCGTGGCACTGGCCGCGTTGCGCAACAACTTGATCGTCTTTGGTGCGAGCATCGTGGGGTTGGTGTTGGCGGCCTGGTGGCTCGGTCGGTCACTGGCCAGACCGATCGTCGCTCAATTGCAGTCGATCCGAGTTCTGACCGATGATGTGTCGAGCGCGGCGATTCAGATTTCCTCCGCCAGCCATTCCCTCGCCGAAGGAGCCAGTGATCAAGCCGCGTCGCTCGAAGAGAGCGGCGCCGCACTTGAGGAGATAGCGAGCATGACCAAGCGGACAGCCGAGAATGCGCGGAGCGCCCGCGAGTCCTCCGGTCAAGCCCTTCAAACGGCCCAGCAGGGGGCGGAGCAGCTTCGCGGAATGGGACAAACCGTGGAGCAGATCCGCGGTGCGGTTGGCCATATGCAAACCGCTGTTCGTGACATTGAGATCTCCGGCGGCGAAGTGGCAAAGATCGTCAAGACGATTGATGAGATCGCCTTCCAGACCAACATTCTGGCACTGAATGCCGCGGTGGAGGCGGCTCGTGCCGGGGAGGCGGGCCTAGGCTTCGCGGTGGTTGCCGATGAAGTTCGCAGCCTGGCTCAGCGCAGCGCCCAGGCGGCGAAGGACACGGCTCAACGAATCGATGACTCCATCCAGAAGAGCACCAATGGCGTGCGGGCCAGCGAGCGGGTGGTCACCAGTCTGACCGAAGTCACGGAACGCTCTCTGGAGGTTGAAAAGAGCTTCCAAGCGATCGTCACCCAGACCCAGTCGGTAAATCAGGTGATGAATGAGATCGCCAATGCCACCCAGGAGCAGAGCACGGGATTATCGCAGGTTAATTTGGCGGTGAGCCGAGTCGACAAGATCGTGCAGGGTACCGCCGCCGCGGCCGAGCAGACGGCCAGCGCCTCGGAAGAGTTGAAAGCACAATCTATTTCGCAGCGTGAAGCCATTCGCGCCGCCGAACAGTTGGTGACGGGAGCAGTTGCCGGAGGAGTTGAGGCTTCGGCCCCTCGCGCGGCCGAACCGGTGCGTCGGCCCCAGGCGGCCGTTCCTAGCTCACGTCCATCGAAGTCCGGTTCAAGTTCAGGGTCATCCCTCAACACGTTCAAACCGAGCTCGGGGACTTCCGCATCGGCGGCGCATGGCGCAAAGGTAACTCGTCCGAGTGGGGGGGATGATCTGCCCATGCCGGAGGTTTCGAAGCGAGCTGCCTCTGGGCCTGGGCAGGCGGCGGCGGCTCACGGGGAATCTAACCCGCTGGACAGCTCGTTCCGCGATTTTTGAGCGAGTGGTGAGCTGTGGGGGGTAAACAAGGAGAGGAGTGGGGTGTCATGTCCGATGAAAAAAAGAATGCGACTAGCGATCTGAAAGGTAGAGCCGAGGCGGGGGAGGCGATTGCCCAACTCCAGCTGGCTCGTCAGTACTCCGATGGCGGGGTTCCCGATCTGGTTTCGGCTGCCCGATGGTTTCGTAAGGCGGCCGAGCAGGGCAACAGTGAAGCCCAATACTGTCTTGCCGTGAGACACCTGAATGGACAGGGGGTCGATCAAGATGTCTCGGAGGCTGTGAAATGGTTGCGCAAGGCGGCCGATCAAGGCCACGCCGGAGCCCAGGATAGCTTGGGAGTCCGCTACGCGACCGGACAGGGCGTTGCCCAGAACGAGACGGAAGCCTTGAAGTGGTTTCGTCGGGCAGCGGAGCAGGGGCATGCGGTGGCCCAGTTCAACCTCGGGTTGGCTTACGCCCAGGGGAAAGGGGCGGCCGTCGATCTTGTGGAAGCCTATGCCTGGTTCTGCCTGAGCGCTGAGATGGGCGACGCCGTTGCGGCCGGTGCCGTTGAAACCGTGGTGGAGTCGCTCTCGTTGGATGAATTGCGCCAGGCCCGAGCTCTCTTTCACCAGCTTTACAGCAGCTTTGCAAAAACGATGCATAAAACAGCGGCGTAGGACGAATCTGCGCCCATGGGAGGTGAAAACTCGTCACGAGACGGGTGGGTGCTTCCCTTCAGGTAGCGGATATTGGCTATGTCAGCCCCGTCTAAACAGGCTCTAAGAGTTTTCTTGGTTGCTGGGCCCGCCGCTCGGCGTTTGTCCGTCGCAGAAAACCTCGTTTCCATCCCGGACACAGCCTTGGTTGGAAAGTCCGAGGATCCTCTCGTGCTGATGGATCCTGCCAACCCGCATAAACCTGACATGGTGGTTCTGGAAACGGGCACCTCGCGAGTGGATGCTATTTTACTGCTCCGTCGCGTGGCTCAGGCGACGGGGGCTCCGGTGGTGGTTCTTTCCGACAGCGCCTCGTTGGGTTCGGCGTATACGCTGTCGCTTTTTGAGGCGGGGGCGATCGATGTTCTTCCCGGGCTTCCGCAGGCCACGCCTTCCGAGCAGGATTCTAACGAACGCCTCCAAATCTCGCTCCGCCAGTTAACTGCTGTTCTTCGCAAGCGAAACCAGCAGACGAAAGGCTCGGGATCGTCAGTGGCTCCCCGACTGCGGGGAGATGCTCTCGTCCAACCCACCACCGAAAGCTTTGCCTCAGGGCGGAAGCCTGATCTGGTGGGTATCGAGACGAAGCGGACTACGGCTGCCTCAGACACCGCTCGCTTCAGTGCCCGTCAGGTGATTGTTCTCGGGGCGAGCACGGGCGGCACCGAGGCGATCAAGGATGTTCTGACGGTTCTACCGGCGGAAATGCCTGGCATTTGCATTGTTCAGCACATCCCGGCCGTCTTCTCGCGTTCCTTTGCGCAGCGGTTGAACTCCCTTTGTGCCCTGGAAGTTCGAGAGGCAGAGCAGGGGGATCTCGTGCGCCCAGGACTGGTTCTGGTGGCCCCTGGAGGGTTCCATATGGAGCTCCGGTGGGAAAGGACCCAGTATGTGGTGCGACTGCATCGTGGGCCGGAGGAGCATCATCAACGTCCGGCGGTCGATGTCCTGTTCCGCAGCGCAGCTGTTGCCGCCGGTCCCCATACGATCGGTGTGCTGCTGACCGGGATGGGTAAAGATGGGGCCTTGGGCATGAAGGCGATCAAGGAGGCGGGTGGCATCAATCTGGCCCAGGACGACAAAAGCTGCGTGGTCTTTGGCATGCCCGCGGCTGCCCAAGAGTTGGGGGTGGTCCACCACGTCGTTTCACTGAAGGACATGGCTGGAGCCATTCAGCACCGCGCCCGCATCGCCCGGGCCGCGTTCGCGGCTTAAAAGAGTTGACCGGCTGCGGTGGAAAGCCGGTAGAACTGTTGAGCTGTTCCTCCCCAGATGCGGTCCTGATCCTGAGCCTTGAGTGGGGAGAGGTTCGCCTCCAGACCTTCGACCACCCTCGCGTAGCTTCCCGCCAGCAAGCAAACCGGCCAGTCGCTCCCAAACATCAACCGTTCAGGGCCGAAGTGTTGGAGCGCATGATCCACGTACCGGTGCAGATCGGATGGTTTCCACCCGGACCAGGACGCTTCGGTGATCATCCCGGAGAGCTTGCAGTAGACTGAAGGAAAGCGCGCCAGAGCGGCGAAGGCCTCCGCCCAATCGTCCCATCCTAGGGAGGCGATCCTGGGTTTGGCGATATGGTCCACCACGAGTGGAAGCGTGGGAAACCGCCGAGCCACCTCGATGGCTGCCGGGAGGTGCGGGGGGCGGAGCAGCAAGTCATAGGGAAGTTTGCGGCGAGCCAGTTCTTCCAGTCCTCGAAGCACTTCCGGGCGCGTGAGCCATTGGGGGTCGGGTTCATCATGGACCACGTGCCGGATGCCGACCAGCTTGGGGTGATCCGCTAGCGCATCGAGGGTGTCGCCGACGCCAGGATCCTGCAGGTCAACCCAGCCGACCACGCCCAGGATGAACTCGTGTTGAGTCGCCAGGGAAAGGAACCACCGGGTTTCCTCCAAGGATCCAAAGGTTTGCACGAGCACTGAGCCGTCCAGCCGATGCTGAGCCAGAAGCGGACGGAGGTCGGCGGGCAGGAAGTTATGGCGCAGCGGTTGGAGATTCTCGGTAATCCAGGGGTGGGGAAACTGCTTCAGGTTCCAAAAGTGCTGGTGCGCATCGATTCGCATATTCGAGAGGTGTCGATAAGGGCTCTCGATCGGCGGTGCAAGCTCCGTTTTTGGCTCCCTCAGAAAGCTACAAAATCCCGTTTCACTTTCCTTCATAAAGTGGTTTATTAGGGGTGTTCCATCCCTGGCGACTAGCAGCGCAGGCCGAGTGGTTGGGGCCCATTGTCTTATGCAGCCAACAAATAATCTCCGAGTCCGTCAGACCTCGCGGTTGACGGCGCCGAGTGCCTTGAAGCTCTCGTTGCCGATGACCGAGTCTGCCAACCGCACGGTTGTGAGCGGTCGTTGCGACGTGCAGCGCATCCTTAACCAGCAGGACCCCCGCTTGCTGGTCGTGATTGGGCCCTGTTCCATTCATGATCCGGCCGCGGCGATGGAGTATGCCGAGCGGTTAAACCGTTTGCGCACGGAGCTGCAGGACACGCTTTTCCTGGTGATGCGGGTTTATTTCGAAAAGCCGCGCACCACCATCGGGTGGAAAGGGTTGATCAATGATCCGCATCTCGACGGGACATACGACATCGAGACTGGACTGAGAACCGCCCGCCAACTCCTCCTCCAGGCCAATGAACTAGGCCTGCCTGCCGGAACAGAGTTTTTGGATCCGATCACTCCTCAATACCTGGCAGACCTGGTCACCTGGGCAGCGATTGGCGCACGCACCACCGAATCCCAGACCCACCGAGAGATGGCCAGTGGGCTGTCGATGCCGGTCGGATTCAAGAACGGTACGGATGGCGGGCTTCAAATCGCCATCGATGCCATGAAGGCAGCGATGCACCCTCATAACTTTCTTGGAATCGACCCGGATGGAGTCACCAGCATGGTCAGGACAACCGGCAATCCGGATGGCCACGTGGTGCTCCGTGGAGGGCGCCTAGCCACTAATTATGACGCGGCCAGCATTGCGTCGGCCGTGGAACAGCTGAAAAAGAGTCAGCTTCGGCCGGCTCTGATGGTGGACTGCAGTCATGCCAATTCGGGTAAGCTGCACACGCGTCAGGAGGAGGTGCTCCAGAATGCTGTTGCGCAGCGCGCGGAGGGCAATACCGCTGTGATCGGCCTGATGGTTGAGAGCCACCTGAATGATGGCAACCAGCCTATTCCAGCCAATCTGTCGGAGTTGAAGTACGGGGTTTCCATCACCGACGCCTGTGTCGGGTGGGATACCACTGAGCGGATGCTTCGTCATGCCCATACGGTGTTGAGTCGGGCTCAGGCTCCGGCAGCGACCCGCTAGCCATCACGCCGACTCCGAGTCGGGGCGGGGAAGGGGCCGACCGGTTGCGGGGGCTGGGGCTCTCTTTGGGATTGCACATTCCGTCGGAGACCTCAAGGCTCCTCCCCATGTCAACCAGCCCGTCTCCTGTTTCGGGTGGGACGAGCGGCCTCCCGTCACTTCGGCAGCAGCTCGTCTCCTTTACCGTGGCCGTTTTGGTTTTGATCCCATTGGCCGTGCTCTATCGAGAGTTTCTAGGAGATCGGAACCCCCCGTCCTCGGTGAGCATCCGACGGATCAATTATGAAGGGTGGACGAATGCCCTTTCGATGGTGAATGAGCAGGCGGAGGTGGTGGTGGTGCCCTCCATCGGCCGAATCATGCAGTTCCGCTTCCTGGGCGAGAGTGGACCCTTTTGGGAAAATCCGGCCTTACGCGGGAAAAGCCCTGATCCATTGGCGGCCGAGTGGGTGAATTTTGGAGGCGACAAGGTGTGGCCTGCCCCTCAATCCGAATGGGCGCAGTGGACCCCGCGAGCCTGGCCGCCTCCCCCGGGGTTTGATTCGGAGTCGGTGGAGGTGGAAGTGGTCGGCGATCGGGTGTTGCTCAAGTCTGCAGTGGACGCTCATTATGGCATTCGTTGGGAGCGCGAGATTCGCCTGGATCCCTTGCAGGCGAGGATGATCGTGGTGACCCGGTATCATAAGGTCAGCGAGACATCGCTCACCAACCTGGTGGCCATTTGGTCGATCACCCAGCTCCGGGAGCCCGTTGCAGTCCTCGTTCCACGCATTAAGCCTGGCCACTTCGGTAACGGCTACGATTTGCAGTCGGAGCTTCCGCCCCCGGACCTTCAGGTGGATGACGATTGGATCCGGCTGACGCGCAATCCCAAGGCCTCGCACAAGATCGGCAACGATGCGGGGACCCTCATCTGGTTGGGGGAGCGCGTAGCGCTACGGGTGGATTCGCCCCGCCGCCCGGAGGGTTTCTATCCGGATAAGGGCTGCAGTGCTGAGGTCTATACGAACCCTGATCCATTGGCGTATGTTGAACTGGAGCTGCTTTCGCCCTTGGAACCTCTGCGACCCGGGCAAATGATAGCTCAGACCAACACCTATACCCTGTTTCTGCGTCAGGAGAAGGATTCGGTCGCCGAGGCTCGGCGGATTCTGAGTCGCTGATAGCCTACGTTTGCCTGTCTGGATTTGAGCCGGTTTTGCTTTCGGTCCAGAAGCTGCTAAACTCTGGCTGTGGATCGGGGAATCCCCCCCTCTTTGGCCTGAAAGGCGGTGGATCGGGGGGGCTAAACGCCAAAACTGGCCATCCGACCCCCAAGAATCCAAAATAGTCTCACATTTTAGTAGATTATTTGAGTTCGTTTGGTACATTCCCGCACCCTCCGTGAGGCTCAATTACGGACATGAGGCTCCCCGAAATGGGAGGAGGGACGACGTAACACCTAGAACGTAATAGCTGTGACAAATAAGAAAAAGACCGAGAAGAAGGGTGATACGACCCACGCAGTGAAGCCGAAGACGGGTAATGCGACCTCAGCGGCGATTCTCGGTACTGGGGCTCGGGTGGGCAAGTTGGCCCCCTCGCCAGCCAAGAAGATCAAGCCGGAATGGGTCAAATACCATGAAAACCTGATCGATCTGCGTGAGCGTCTCCTGAACCAAATGGATGGGTTAGCCAAGGAATCGGCTGAGGAGATGGATAATTACAGCCTTCACATGGCTGATTCAGGAACTGATAATTTCGATCGCGATTTTGCGCTCAGTCTGCTTTCATCGGATCAGGATGCGATCTATGAGATCGAAGAGGCTTTGAAACGGATCGAGAAGGGTACTTACGGCACTTGCGAATTGACTTCGAAGTTGATCCCCAAGGCTCGGCTGGAAGCGATTCCCTGGACTCGGTTTACGGTTGAGGCTCAGGCTCAATTGGAGCGAGAAGGAGCCTTGCGTCAGCGTAAGTTGGGAAATCTCGGCACGGTGGATACCTCCAGCCCGATTGAGATTGAGGAAGACGATGAAGTGGAAGAGAAGCCGGCCAAAGAGAAAGAATAACGATTTTTAACTAACGATTTATGCCTCGAGAAATAGTTACCATCGAATGCAGTGAAGCGCGCAAAGAGGGGAAACCCCCTTCGCGGTATACCACCACCCGCAACAAGAAGCTTCAAACGGAGAAGATTGAGCTCAAGAAATACAATCCTTTCCTGCGGCGCCACACTTTGCACCGTGAAATTAAGTAAGCATTATGCCTCGCAAGACCAATACCGACCGTAAGGACCGCGCCTCCAAAGGTGGCCGGCCATCCATGGAAAAGCGGACTCCCCGTCCCAAGCCCAAGATCGACTTTACGGTCGACGCGCTTGATTTCAAAAATACCACCTTGCTGCGTCAGTTTGTGACCGACCAGGGCCGTATCCTTCCGCGGAAGTACACGGGCCTGCCTGCTCACTACCAACGCGCCTTGAACAGGGCCATTAAGCGGTCTCGCCAGATGCTGCTCATGAAGTAAGGCGCCAGCCTGACTTTAACCCGCACTCCGTTGCGGGTTTTTTGGGGTTAGTCGTTGCAAATCGTTTGCAAATTTCCATCTCTAGCCGAACTTAGGGCGGAATGTGTGGCAGAAATGGATGCCGGGTCGGAGATGAGAGATGCCTGAGCAAAGGCGAGGGTGGTTGGTGAGTTTGGGTGGATGAAGGCAGGACCTGTTATGAAAACTGACAGCAATTTGGCCGTCCGTGAGCCTGGGAAGCTGGCCCTGGAGGCGACTCGATGGAATGAGCTTCGCTGGTTGACTCTGAGTGCGCTGCTCGCGTTTTTGGGGGCGCTCGGCAACCTGGCGGCTGCCGAGCCAGCGGCGGGCGGTGCGCCAAAGCGACTTCAGGTGCTGACCTCCTTTCTTCCCATCTATTGCTTCACAGCCAACATTGCAGGGGATTTGGCCCAGGTGGCGAATCTGCTTCCCGCGAACGTGGGGCCCCACGATTACCAGCCTACACCCAGTGATGAGAAAAAGCTTCGGACGGCCGACTTGCTGGTCCTCAACGGGCTCCAATTAGAGTCTTGGCATGAAAAGCTCGTTCGGTCTCGAGTGCGTCGCAAGCAGCTTACGGTGGTTGAGGTCTGGAAGGGGCTTAACTCCGAGCTCATCCGCTCTGTTCCAACCTTGCACATCGTGGATGGCGGGGATAGTCACGCGCACGATCATGCGGGGGATGCGAACCCCCACCTGTGGTTAGATCCGCTTCTGGCCAAATATGCCGTTACCAACATCCTCCGGGCTCTTCAGCAGGCCGATCCTGCCAATGCCTCGGGCTACGCCGCAAACGCGGATGGATTTTCGCGACGGCTTGATGCCATTCACCGGGATTATGCTACTGGTCTCATGGCGGCCTCCAATGCGCCCGTCGTGGTGTTTCACGACGCTTTTGTCTATGCCGCCAAACGTTATGGGCTGCGTATTGTAGGAGTGATCGAACAAACGCCGGAGGTCACGCCTAGTCCAAGGTATTTGGGTGAACTTAAAAGGGTCATCGAGCAGCAGCGCATTCGGGTGATCTTTGCCGAGCCTCAATTTCCCGCCAAGTTGGCCCGTCAGTTGGCGCAGGATACGGGAGTTCCCCTGGCGGTTCTCGACACCATGGAAACAGCCTTTGACGGCGTGCTTAAGCCTGATTCTTATGAACGGGCCATGGCCCAGAACCTGAGGGTGTTGCAAGAGCACCTTAAGTAAATGGATTGCCCTCATTGCAAAGTTCACGCTCCGGGGTCGGCGTTGGCAGTGTCGGTTAAGGACGTCTGGCTCTCCTTTGGGGATGTACCCATTCTGAAGGGAGTGTCATTGGACATCCCTGCCGGGGAGCTGGTGGCTTTGATCGGTCCCAATGGATCGGGCAAGACGACATTGCTTCGTTGCTTGCTTGGGCTGGAGCAGCCCCAGCGCGGATCCACGATTCTGTTTCAGGAATCAAACCGTGCGAAGGCGCTGAAGCGTGTGGGTTATGTCCCGCAGAGGCTGACTCTGGACCGGAGCTTCATGATCAGCGTTCGTGAGTTTCTGTGCCTGCGTCTGGAGCAGACCCGGCATTGGTTTTGGCGAACCCGCGCTCAGATCGACCGCGAGCTGGTTAGCAAACTGCCCGAGATTGGTGTCCGGCCCCTCTTGGATCGGCCGCTCTCGGGGCTGTCTGGTGGTCAGCTCCAACGCGTGCTCATTGCTTTCAGTCTTCTGGGAAACCCCGAGTTGTTGCTTTTGGACGAGCCTACTGCCGGGGTGGACATGCCCGGCGAGCGCACTTTTTACGAGTTGATCGCCGAGATCCATCGCACCCGCAAACTGACCGTGGTTCTGGTTTCACATGATCTTTCGATGGTCTTCAAGCATGCCTCGTGGGTCTATGCCTTAAACGGGACCATCTGCTGCGAGGGAACTCCGGAGGAGGTGATGAACGCGGATTCGCTCAAGGAGGCGTATGGTCTGCACGTCTCGCCCTATCACCACCACCATCACGGCCACACGCATGGATAGCTTGCTGGAGAATATCTACCTGGTCAGAGCCCTCATTGCCGCCGCCTGCCTCGCGCCGCTGTGCGGACTGTTGGGGGTGTTCGTGACCGCTCGGCGGATGGCCTTCTTCAGTGACACGATCGCTCATGCAGCCTTGGCCGGAGTTGCGTTGGGCTTTCTGCTGGGGTTCAAGGAGCCGACCGTGCCCATGGTGGCATTCAGCCTGTTGATTGCTCTGGCCATGTTTTGGCTGCGCACCAACACCGAGCTTTTGACCGATACCATCATGGCTTTGCTGCTGTCAGGCTCCGTGGCCTTGGGCATCATCATTCTCTCGATGTTGAAAGGTTTTCGAGCCGAACTGCATTCCTACCTGTTCGGAGACATTCAGGCGGTGGGAACCCAGGAGTTGGTGCTCGCCGGGATCCTAGGAGCCCTGGTCACGACCTCGATTCTCTGGCAGCTGAACTCGCTGAGCTTGCTCACTGCCCAAGAGGATTTGGCTCACGTGTGCGGGATCCCGGTGAAACGGCTCAATTACTTTTTTGTGGCGATCCTGACGCTCACGGTGGCTGCGAGTATCCGGTTGTTAGGGGTCATGCTGGTCACCGCCCTCATCGTGATTCCTCCCGCCTCGGCGCGCAACATTAGCCGGAACCTCCGCCAGCATCTGTTGCTGAGCATGGCGATGGGGCTGGTGAGCGGGGTAGCTGGCGTGTTCCTGTCGTATCATTTTGATTTTCCCACGGGACCGACTATTGTGATGGCAGCTATCGGGCTGTTTATTTTGACTCTGGTCGCTTCTCGTTTGCGCCGGTTGGTGCAGCCTGGCGCGAGTCCTGTAACCACCGTATGAAACCGCACCCGCATTCTTGCCGGCACGAGTCCATGGCGGAGCTTCCTGAGCTGACCGACCGATTGCGGCGCGAATCCCGTCGAGTGACCGGTCCGCGCCAGGCCATCCTGGACGTCATGCGTCGGCACCCGCACCCCTTGCTCATCAAGGAGATTCATGCCCTGCTGGAGACGGGTGATTGCGATCTGGTGACCGTTTATCGGTCCATGCAGTTGCTGCAGAAAATGGGGATGGTCAAGCGAGTTGAGTTCGGTCAGGGAGGAGCCCGATTTGAACTCTTGGCTGAGGGGGACGACGGACACCATCATCATCTGGTGTGCACCGGATGCGCCCGGGTTCTCCAGCTGGACGAATGTCTCTTGGAGGAGGTTGAGAAGCGGATCGCTCGCTCGAGCGGTTTCAAAAAGGTGACCCACCGTTTGGAATTCTTCGGCCTCTGTCCACAGTGCGCCCGGGGCTAGCAGGCCGTCGGACTTAGAATAGTGTTCTGCCGGGCGGCCGCCCGGGCTAGTGTTCGGTGCTAGAGCCTCGACTTCCGATCCGGATCCATGCTCTTGGCCATGTTCCGACGAAACGTCTCCCGGTTGACGGCGTCATAGTAGTCCACCGGGTTGTAATCATCCGTCAGGATCCTTCCGCGTTGGGGATCGGTGGCGACGACGTTCACTAATGTCCTCTGCACCTCGCTCACGAGATCTGAGTGGATGTAATCGTAGCTGGTGGGCGGGACCAAGGTCATCTCAGGCAGGTCGGAGGCGGCCATGAATACATTCCCGCGTCCAGAGTCGTGGATCTTGACCGTCTTGAAGACCGACTGAAGGGTCTTCTCGAGCGAGCCTACAAAGTAATCTCGCCCACGGTCGAAATAGCCGAAGCAGTTGAGTACAATGCAGCCGCCGGGATTGAGCACATGCCGCATGGAGGCGAAAGCCTCCCGGGTCATCAAGTGCGACGGTGAGGAATCCCCTAGGAAGGCATCCAGGATGACGGCGTCGTATCGATTCGTAGTCCGGTTGAGAAAATGTCGGCCGTCCCCGATATGCAGGGTGAGCTGATCAGGCTTCAGATCGAAGAATTTCTCCGCGATCGGCACCACCCCTTCGTTGATCTCGACCACCTCCACCTTGACTCC
The DNA here is from genome assembly GCA_016793885.1 of Verrucomicrobiales bacterium. Taxonomy (NCBI): domain Bacteria; kingdom Pseudomonadati; phylum Verrucomicrobiota; class Verrucomicrobiia; order Verrucomicrobiales; species Verrucomicrobiales bacterium. The sequence goes on along the minus strand of JAEUHE010000093.1, from coordinate 39,211 downwards.
TTCCCGCGCGAGTTGGCTCGGCACGATTCCAACGCCCATTCCGATGCAGAGTGCCGATTCCAGTTTGGGGCTGTAACCCCGGGCCAGGGCGTGAAGCATGTAGGTGAACATCGCTCCACTCTGCTGAGTATTCGTGTGGTAGATGTTCTGGGTCAGGTAGTCGTTGACGTAGAACAGTTCGGCCGAGTTCTTCAGCTGGATGACTTGGAGCATGCCGTAATTGGAGTTGCTCCTAAAGATCTCCACCCCGCGCCCATAGTCCGTTCGGAAATCCGTCTTGACGCCATACAGGCCCAGGCCGACGGATGCGACTGCGAGAAGAATGGGTTTCGCCACTGCGGATCGGCGCTGGCCGAAGAAGAAGAAGTAAACCAGGGAGAGGAGGGCGAGGCCGCCCGCCGTGAAGAACATGGTTCGCGAGTTGGGCAAGTGGGGGATGAGAACATAGCCAATCAGGGCTGCCCCGAGCACGCTTCCCAGGGTGCTGATGGCCGACAAACGTCCGGCTTGGCCGCCTACGCCGCTCAAGGTGCTGGTCAGGATGCGAATGAGGAAGGGTCCGGTCATGGCTAGCAAAGTGAGGGGGACGAAGAACAGGAACCCCGAGGCCAGGATAGATCCGATCTTGATGCTCGCGTCCAGGCCGCCGAGCTGGGCTCCGAAGTCCATGCACCAATACGACACCCGCTCGGTGACAGAGATGGTGAGTGCTAGGTAGGCGGCTGCCCACAACATCGCCTGATACAGTCGGCCTAGATCTTGTGCGCGATCCACCATGCGTCCCCCCACATAGTAGCCTGTGGCCAAGGAGAGCAGCGTCACCGAGATTTGGGCCGTCCAGACGAAATGGGAGGTGCCTACATAGGGGGCCAACATTTTCGCCCCCAGGATCTCTACCACCAGGATCGCGGCCCCGTTGATCGCCGCTGTCAGGTAGAGAAACGTTCGAAGGCTGGCTGGCAGGGTCGGGGCTGGAGTGGGTGTTACGCTGGTTTGCACCCGGGTTTTCTAGGTGGAATTCGACCGCGCATCAAGAACCTTGATGCGACGCTCGGTCATCATACTCCACTCTCCCGGTGGCCGCGTAGATGCGTCGCCGATATTCTTGCACGTCCAGGAGACGCGGAATCGCGCGACAGCTGTCGGTGAACCCCGGGAAATTCCACAGATTCGGGAAATCTCGGCATTGCTGGGGCTTGACCGGCTGAATCCGGCAGTTGTCACCTTCCAGGAATGAGCATGCCCCGTTGGGCTGATCCGCCAGGATAAGGCCACGACGGTCTGCGCTCAGATGCGTGTGTTTCTGAATAAACTCATGCTCATCCATCAGCAGGAAGGTGGCGATGCGAGTGATCTCCGCCTCTGACACTCGTACCTGGCCGGGCCATCGACAGCATGCCGTGCACCGTTGGCATTCGTGGAAGATGGGCATTGGCTCGTCACTCCTGCAAGTAAACCAGGATCCTGTCGTGCACGACGATCGCTAGGTCCGACTTGCCGTCACCATTGAGATCGGTGATCAATCCCTCCCGAGGCTCCGTTCCTTCTCCCCGGCGACTGCGGAAGCTTCTCTCCTCAAAAACCTGCCAGCGATTTCCGGGCGATAATTTCTGCCCTTTGGAGTAGCTGACGATGTCGAGGTGATTGCGTCCGGTCTCCAAGAAAACAATGTCCTTCCGCCCATCGTGGTTCAGGTCGCCCAGCACTGCGTCCGTCAGTCTTCCGTCCTTGATCAGCGTCTCGTAGCCGTCCAACTCGCTGAACTCCCATCGAGTTCCGGCCAAGGACAGCCACCCGGCTCCATTGGCGCCCAGGAGCGCGACGCACTGGCCCGCAGGGCCGCCCAGGTTGATGGCTCGGAGTTCAGTGAACTCGGTGTAGGGGAGAGTGAGGTTACGCTGGATCTGCCAGACTCCGGTCTTGTCGCGCTCGCACAGCGTGAGAACCTTGCGGTCCGCATCCAGAAGGCAAAGTAACGGGATGCTCGAACCGGCGGAGGGCAGGGGGGTGGCAGCCACGATGCGGGAACCGGGGGTACTCCCGTTGACCTGGTCCTTCACCACCCAGCTCCACTGGTTGCTTTGACCGGGCAGTTCTTCAGCAGGCTTTTTTAGGACCACCGCCCGGAGGAAGTTCTTTTGCGCGAGGAGCAACTCGGGCTTACCATCGCCATCCACGTCGGCGCTGCTGGCCCAGGGTTGATCCGCTCCGCCGCCCGGCAGGGCGATGTCAATCTCCTCAAAGTCTTTGCCCGATACCTGCAAGAGCACCTTGACCTTTTCGTACGGAATCAGAACGACTAGGTCCGTCAGGCCATTCTGATCCACATCTTCAAACCGCAGGCTGGCGGGATTGGACTTAAAGGAAGCGGCCAGCTTTTGTGTTCGAAAGCCGCCTTGGTGCGTTCCGGTAACCAATTGACGCCGGTCGTCGACCTCGACAATGGCCGCCAGGACCGGCGACGATCCAGCCGTGAGCGATCCTACGGCCATTGCCAGCGGCTTTCCGGGGATCGGCAGCGGGGTAGGAAAGGCCATTCGACCTTCCTGAGTGAATGCGGTTCTTCCTATCTGGCGTTCATCGCCGCTCAACACAAAGATCTCAGCCGATTTCTCGCGGGCTCCCGGGGAGACCGCGATTTCTGAAACTCCGGCCAGGCAAGGGAAGTTTTTAGACGGCGCCAAGCTGCCGTCGGCCATCTGGATGTAGACGGTCAGTTGACCGGTATCGGGTTGGGCGATCAGCAGGTCTGGTCGTTCGTCCCCGTTTACATCCGCCCAGACCAGGCCCTTACGGGCTTTGCTTGTCTTGGCCAAGGGCAAGATCTGAAAATCTCCCGCTTCCGCGGCGGCGGGGGCCATCGAGGGTGGCTTTCGGACGAGGTGTGAGATCTGTGCTCTCCCACTGGTTTGCGAGATCGTCAGGATTTCGGGTCGTTTATCTCCATCCAGATCATCGGCTGAGAGTGAGCGGATGGGGGGCATCGCGAAGTGGAGTTCCGGTCCAAGCCTTCCGTTGGAAGCCTGCAGACGGACGCGGATCGGATGGGAGGATTCCCAGTTCAAGAGGATGAGATCTGGGCGGGCATCCCCGTTGATATCGAAGATATCGATGGCCTTGACGCCGCCGGTGAAGGCCAGCTTTTCAGGCTCGGAGAGTCCGTGCTCCGTCGTTTGGGTGAGGATCGATATCGAGCTCTCCCCCAGCACCGCCACGTCGGGTTTGCTGTCACCGTTCAGATCCCCCACGGCAAGGCTGTTGGGTGTGAGTTGAGCTTCATCCAATTGCCACTTCTTAGGGGTGCCCCAGGTGAGGTTCGTTTGGCTGTAGTGGACCACCAGTTCGTACGGCTTGGGCTCACCGAAATAGACTATGTCGGGAAGTTTGTCATCATTGAGGTCCGCCACCATGAGCCCGGCCACACGCTTCTCCGAGGTCAGGCTCTCGATCTTGAACCGTGCATCCGGCGGAAGCTCATTGATGTCGCGTCGGGCACCCGGGGTGTCATTAGGGTCCAGGGCCGGCTTGCCGGTCCGGTTCATGAGCAAGCTGATCTTGGCCTTGGAGTTGTTGGCAATGACCAGATCGTTCAGGCCGTCCCCATCGAGGTCGGCCGATCGGAGTTGGCCGATGAACGGATCGATCGGAAAATTCTCCGGTCCGGTGAAGCCAAAGCGAGCGGCTTCCTGAGAGGATTCCGCGGCCGTGGCACCGAGCGCGAGCCCAGTCGCAGCACAAACCAAAGCAAGAAGGCGACAGCTGAGCTGGCGCGGCCGATCCATGAGGCGGTGTTTCCTGTCCATTGAGGAGAGTACCGTGCCAGCGCGGCCTTGGTTTGGCCAGCTCAGTATTCTCCGGCGGGGAGGGAGGGCAAGCCCTTGAGAATGGCGACTCCGGAGGAGGTCCCGATCCGGTTGGCCCCCGCCTCGATCATCGCGCGGATCGTTTCCAGATCCCGAATTCCCCCTGATGCCTTGACCCCGATTTTAGGTCCCACGGCTTCCCGCATCAGGCGCACGTGCTTCACTGTGGCCCCGTGGGTGCCAAAGCCAGTGGAGGTTTTTACAAACTTGGCTCCGGCTTCGGCCGCGAGGTGACAGCCCTCGGTCACTTCGGCATCCGTAAGGGCGCAGGTTTCCAGAATCACCTTAACCGGGCGCTCCTCGGCGGCTTCCACCACATCCCGGATCTCTCGGAAGACGGCCTTGGTATCCACCTCCTTCAGTTTGCCGATGTTGATCACCATGTCGATTTCGTCGGCGCCTAGATCAACGGCGACCTCGGTCTCGTAGCGCTTCACGTCCCCATCCATGGCCCCGAGAGGGAATCCGACCACCGCGGCAACCAGAATCCCGCTGTCCTCGAGGCGTGCATAGGCTCGAGCGACTCGAGACCCGTGCACACAGACACAGTGGAATCGGTGCTCCATGGCCTCGTCGCAGAGACGATCGATGTCAGCGGCGCTGGCTTCCGGTTTCAAAAGCGTGTGGTCGATCAGGGCGGCGAGTTCCGAATGCCTCAACGAGTTTGTCATCGCCCCAACTATGCCTGGACTGGTCGGTGCCATCCAGGATTTGTTGGGGCCGACCGAGGTTGCGCCAGGTATGATTATTTCCGGGTGGGGCTCGCAAGGTAAACGTCACCAAGGTACCCGCTTCTACTGACACCCCGATCTTCCCCCCTCACTCCCCAGGGTTGCCAGGCGGCCGGGCTTGGCCGTAGTATGCCGGCCGGTGGCGGGCAGGCTCCGGTGAGCCTGGGTTCCCGATCCCCTATGATTTATGACTGAATCCTATATCCAAAATCTGTTTGCAGACCGCATCGGCGGCAACCAATACGGCAAATCCACCGCGATCTATAAGTTTGAGAAGATTAAGCGCGCCAAGCGGGCAGCGCTGGCCGCCAATCCCGGCGCTGAGATTATCGACATGGGGGTAGGGGAGCCCGACGAGATGGCGTTTCCCGAAGTGGTGTCGGCCCTGCACGCCGCGGCGCTCAAACCGGAAAATCGTGGGTATGCCGACAATGGCGACTCGGTGCTGAAGCAATCGGCAGCGCGCTATATGGACCGAGTCTGCGGCGTGAAGGGCATCAATCCGGAGACCGAGGTGATGCACTCGATAGGCAGCAAGGCGGCGCTGTCCATCCTGCCGGCGGCACTGATGAATCCTGGGGACTATGTCCTGATGACGACGCCCGGATACCCCGTCTTCGGAACCCACTCCAAATACTATGGAGGATTGGTCCACAACCTGCCGCTGGTCGAAGCCAACGGTTTTCTGCCTGACTTGGCGTCGGTTCCTGGGGACATCCTAAAGCGCTCCAAGGTTTTGGTGTTGAACTACCCCAACAATCCCACCGGAGCGAGCGCCACGCCGGAATTTTTCGCCCAGGTGGTCGATTTCGCCCGGAAGAACAACATCGTAGTTCTCCACGATGCCGCTTATGCCGCGTTGGTGTTCGAGGGCAAGCCTCTCAGTTTCTTGGCGACCCCGGGCGCTAAGGAGGTGGGGGTGGAGCTTCACTCCTGCAGCAAGACTTTCAACATGACCGGATGGCGCTGTGGGTTCGTGGCGGGCAACGAGCTGTTGGTCAAGGCCTATGGCGATGTGAAGGACAACACAGACTCCGGACAGTTCCTGGCGATTCAGCATGCGGCGGCCTACTGCTTCGATCATCCGGAGATTACCGAGAAGATCGCTGCCAAATATAGCCGTCGCATGAGCGCCTTGGTTCAGACCTTGTCCAAAGCAGGTTTCAACGCTCGTAAACCCAAGGGATCCTTCTTCCTGTATGTGAAGTCGCCGCGTGCGGCCACGGCCAAAAACGGAGTCCGACGGGAATTCAAGAACGCCGAGGAGGTTTCCCAATGGCTCATCACGGAAAAGCTCATCTCCACTGTGCCCTGGGACGATGCCGGCGCGTTCTTGCGTTTCAGCGTGACGTTTATCGCCAAAGACCAGGCGGACGAAAACCGAGTGCTCAGCGAGGTGGCGACCCGTCTCTCGGACGTCACCTTCGAATTCTAAATTCTAATCTGGCACTCGCTCATGCTCGCGCCCAACCGATCCTCCGTCACAGTGGCAGTCCTGCTTCAGCTGGCTGCTGTTTTTTGGCTCTCGGCGAAGGATCCCGTTCCGGTTGGAGGCAAGTTGAGCTTGTGGGAGGTCCGGTCGGGAAACGCCCGGATCCACCTGCTTGGCTCGGTCCATTTCCTCAAGGAGGATTCCTATCCCCTCGCCAAGCCGATCGAGGACGCCGTGAAAAATGCCGAGGTCGTTGCCTTTGAGACAGACCTTGAAGCGATGTCCAAGCCTGAGGGCATGATGAAAATGCTTCAGGGCGGTCAGTATCCGGAAGGTAAGACCTTGGCGGGGACATTGGATGCCCCACTCTACGCTCGGGTCAAAAAGAAGGCCACGGCGGCAGGCTTGCCCATGGAGTTGATCGGGGGCATGAGGCCCTGGTTGGTCGCGGTCACTTTGATCACGATGGACCTGCAGGAGCAGGGGTACAACCCCACTGAAGGGGTCGACCATCACTATCACGCGATAGCCAAAGAAGCGAAGAAGCGGATCATTGGCCTGGAAACAGTGGAGGCTCAATTGTCGTTCTTCGCGGATCTGGCGCCGGCCGACGAGGCGGCTTTTCTCTCCCAAACCCTGGATGAGATGGACCGGCTTCGTCCTCTCATGGACCAGATGGTCACTGCCTGGAGGACCGGCGACGCCGCCGGCTTAGACAAGCTCATGAACGACTCCCTGAAGGGGCAGCCCAAGCTTTACAAGCGGCTTTTGGTGGACCGCAACGCGAGCTGGATCCCTAAGATCGAAGCCCTGGTTCGGGAAGGTCGGCCTGCGGTGGTGATCGTAGGCTGTGCGCACCTGGTGGGTAAAGACAGCGTGGTCGAGATGCTTCGTCGCAAAGGGTTCACCGTAACGCAGCAATAACGGTACTCTCGCTGGGGATGCTCGCGTTCTGGCGGGAGCGCACGTATTTATGGCACTCCACGCAGCTCATCGTCACCCGCACGTAGGCGAGGGTTGCTCCATCCAAGCTGGCGAGGTTCGCCGCTTTGACCAGGGCCTCGGCGTTGCGCCGAAAGTTCTGACTCAACTCGGCATACTCCGCTCCACCCAGGACTGCCCAGTTTCCATCCTGGGACATGGCGATCAGCTTCTTGGCATTGCTCAAGATCTGGCTGTAATCCTCCACGGATAGCCCCTCCAGAACGGCTTGTGAGTGGGCTAGCTTCTGGCGCATAAACTCTCGTATGGCGGGTGGCTGTGCTCGTTTGCCCCGTTCGAAGGTGGCTGCAAATGCCAGAACGCTGGTGAGAACCAAAAGCCCGGCGAGAAGGAGATTCCGTTTCATACGCAATCTCAATCAATGGCCTGTCAGCGGGATTGGCTTGTCTGGAATTGTCCGGATCTAGCCCCAAGTTGCGATCCGAGGCTAAATCTTCGTGATGATCCGCGCGCCTCGCTTGTAGGTGAAGTACGAGTACGCCCACTGAACCAAGACGCTGATTTTATTGCGGAACCCGATGAGAAACAGCAGATGCACGAAAAGCCAGGCCAGCCAGGCGGTGAACCCGGTCAGATGAAAGTCTCGCAACTGCGCCACCGCTGCGGAGCGTCCGATGGTGGCCATCGATCCTTTGTCCCAATAGCGAAAGGGGGGACGAACGGCTGGGGCGGTTGCCGGGTGGCGTATTTCCTCGGTGATGATTCCAGCCACGTGCCGAGCCATCTGCATCGCGGCGGGGGAGACACCCGGAACCGGTTTTCCATCGGATTGCATCATGGCGGCCAGATCGCCGATGGCGAACACCGTGGGATGTCCCGGGATGCTGCAGTCCGGGTTCACCTTGATCCGCCCGGCTCGATCGAGTTCGACTCCCAGCGTGCGGGTGAGTGGATTGGCGCCGACGCCGGCCGCCCAGATAATGTTTTCTGCCTCGATGAGGGTGCCGTCATCCAGTTCCACCAAACCCGGAGACAGGTTTTTCACCTTGCGCTCCGTGCGCACCTCCACGCCCATTTGGCGGAGGGTTTCGGTGGCGCTCATCGCGAGGTCGGGCGGAAAGTTGGACAGCACGAACGGGGAGGCTTCGATGAGAATGACCCGTGCTTGGCTGGGGTCGATGTGCCGGAAATCCGCCTTGAGCACGTTGTTAGCAAGTTCCGCGAAGGCACCGGCCAGTTCCACACCGGTGGGGCCCCCACCGATCACCACCAGTGTCATCAGTCGTTTCAGGACCGCGGGGTCGCGCTCCATCTCCGCTCGTTCGAAGGCCAGCAGCACCTTCCTGCGGATCCGCACCGCATCCTCCAAGGATTTCAGCCCAGGCGCCACGGCCTCCCACTCCGGGTGGCCGAAGTAGGTGGTGACTCCCCCGAGCGCGAGCACCAGAAAATCAAACTCGAGAGTTTGCGACTTCAGTCCGACCTGCTTGTTTTTCAAATCGAGCGAGGTCACTTCATCCAGCAAGACCGTCACATTGGTTTGATCCGAAAGGATGGACCGGATGGGCTGGGCGATGTCGGGGGCGGACAGCCCGGCGGTGGCCACCTGGTACAGCAGGGGCTGGAACAAATGGTGGTTTTGCCGGTCGATCAGCGTGATCTGAGCTGAAGGGTGAGGCAGGGCTTGGCAGAAGGCCAGTCCTCCGAATCCGGCGCCAAGGACGACGATGCGGGTGTTTTGTGTGGTGTCCATGATGTCTTGAGTTCCGACCGAATGGGCGACTGACATTTGGGACAGCAAATTGCCCCAATAAACAATGAAAACGGGGTAACTGGCTACGCGCCCGTTACCCCGAAAGCGAAGGCTGTGTGTGGTTGAGTCGATCTAGGCGAGATCAACGGCCGGCAGCCTAGTCGAACGCATGGCCAGCGCAGCAAAGGACGTTGCGCAATTTGTGGCGCACGAGTTCCTTCACCATTTTTCGGGCCGGCGCGAGGTATTTACGGGGATCGAATTCCTTCGGGTTTTCCCAAAGCACCTTGCGAATGCCAGCCGTCATAGCCAATCGCAGATCGGTGTCGATGTTCACCTTGGTGCAGCCGGTTCGTCGTGCCACCTCGATGTCGGATTCAGAGACGCCAGCGGTGTCTTCGCCGAGTTTGCCGCCATATTTGTTGATCTCCTGAGCCAGATCCTTGGGTACGCTCGAGGCTCCATGGAGCACCAGCGGATAGTCGCCCATGCCCGCGTTCATGAGCGCGGCCTTGATGGCTTTCAGTCGTTCGAGGTCGAGGTGCTGTTCGCCTTTAAACTTGTAGGCGCCGTGGGAGTTCCCAATCGCTACCGCGAGGGAATCAACTCCGGACTCTTTAACGAATTGCACGGCTTCATCGGGATGGGTGTAGTGCCCACCGGTTGAGAAAGATCCACCCTCTTCACCCTCGTCAAACTGGGCGCCGACCAAGTGACCGAGTTCGCCCTCGACCACGCAATTGTGCTTGTGGGCGTATTCCACAACTTTTTTGCAGATCTCGACATTCTTTTCGAACGGCTCATGGCTCGCGTCAATCATGACGCTGGTAAACCCTTCATCAATGCACTCCTTGCACAGCTCGAACGAATCGCCATGGTCCAGGTGTACGGCAATGGGAATCGTCGAGAGGCTGACGGCCGCTTCAATTAACTTCCTGAGGTACACCGGGTTGGCATACTGGCGTGCACCTTTGGAGATCTGGAGCATTACCGGAGCCTTTTCCTCTTCACAGGCTTCGATGATGGCCTGGAGCAGCTCCATGTTGTTGACGTTGAACGCTCCGAGGGCGTACTTCCCCTTGAGGGCCTTGGAAAAAAGATCTCGAGTGTGTGTCAGTGGCATATTCTTCTCAATTATTAGGCCGCTTTTCGGCCTTTCAGCTTCAAACGAGCGCGCATGTTATGATGCGGTTGAAGAAAACCAACCAAAAAAAGCAGAACGCCAGGCCGTGTCCGGCCTGGCGTTCCAGGTGCGGTCGCCCTCTCGGGCAACCGAGTTTGCTCACCCCATCCCCTTACTTTGCGTTTACCAGCTCCGACATCTTGAAGATGGGCAAGAACATACAAATGGCGATACCGCCGACCGTGCAGCCCAGGAACACGATCAAGAGGGGTTCGATCAGGGAGGTAAGTCCGCTGAGAATCGTCTCCACTTCATCGTCATAGAAGTCCGAAACTCGCTCGAGCATCTGCTCTACTTTACCTGTTTGCTCACCGGCGGTCATCATGCGGATGAGCATGGACGGAAAGATGGGATGCTTCGAGATCGCGATCGCGAGTCCCTCACCGCGCTCGATGTCCACGGTTGCGGTCCGGATCGCTTTCTCCATGACGACGTTGCCGCACGTGTTGGCAACGATTCCCAGCACTTCCAGGATGGGGACACCGCTGCGAACCAACGATGCCAATGTGCGGGTGAACCGCGCTAGACAGATCTTGTGGGCGATGTGACCGAAGATCGGCAGGCGGATGCGGTAGCGGTCCCAGAACTCGCGCCCCTTGGCGGTTTTGATCCACAACATCCAGCCATACACCCCAACGCCTACGGCCGGGATGATCAGATAGATCCATTTTTGCATCCAGTTGCTCAGGTCGATCAGTGTTTGTGTCGGACCCGGAAGCTTCGAACCGAAGCCGGAGTAAATTTCGCCGAAGACCGGCACGACTTTCACCAGCAGGAAGACAGTGATGGCCAAAGCGACCAGCGTGACACCCACCGGATACATCATCGCCGATTTCACTTTCTTCCGCAGTCGGGCGGTGTTTTCCAGGTAGGTGGCGAGACGGGCCAAGATCTCGGCCAGCAGACCGCCGCGCTCGCCGGCGCCCACCATGCACACATAGAGTTTGTTAAAGACTTTGGGATGTTTGGCCAGCGCTTCCGAGAAACTGTCGCCACCTTCGACCCGGCTGGTGACGTCCTTGATGACGTCCCGCATAATCTTGTTCGAGGTTTGTTCGGCCAGCGCTTGAAGCGACTGTACCATCGCCAAACCGGCGTCAATCATGGTGGCCAGCTGGCGGGTGAACACGACTAAATCCTGGAGATTGACTGCTCCTCCCGCCGTCTTCCCCTTCTTGCCCACCTTCTCCTGGATCGAAACAACCAGGAGGTTCTTGTTCAGGAGCAACGCGATCGCTGCCTGCTCAGTGGCCGCATCGATGGTGTTCTTGATCTCCCGTCCGCTTCCGGTCTCTCGTGCTACGTAGACAAATGATGGCATAGGCTCTTCCCTTGCTTGGGTGGTCTTCGTTCTCGTCCAGAGTCGCGTCGATCCTCTGCTCGCCGGAAAACGAGACACACTCAGCACTTGCTTCCATCGGCACTCGCGCCTCCAAACCTTAAATCGAGTTGCGAGAGGCCGGGTTAAGGTGCAGGCGGGGCGAGTTTTCTGTCAGCAAGCCCAGGATGGATTGGCCTGCCCCCCCCACTTGGGGCCCAGTGTCCTGGCCTGGGACACCATCCAAAGTCATGGAATGACAGGCAGTCCGTTTGGTCGTCCCCCAGCCATCGTGTCGCGGAGCGACACCCGATATTCCTGACGGAATCCTGGGTTTGGGCTGCTCATGCTACGGGTGTAGGGATGAGAGCCGGCAGGGGGGGTGGGGGCTGATCTGGGCCGCGTTACCAGAACTGCCAGGCCCCTTTGACGACCACATAGATTCCGAGCAACAGATTGGTGATGCCGTGCGCGACCATGGCCTCACCAAGGTCCCCTTTTCGCAGGGCCAGCCACTGAAAGGCCAAGCCACAGAGGATTCCGGCGATCCACTGATTGGGGTGCACCAGGCCGAAGATGATCGACGTGATGAGGAAAGCCTTCATGGAGAATTGGTTGATGGGAAACTTCTCAAAATCGGGCTGTGCGATAGAGCGGTACATGAGCGACCGGTAAAAGGCTTCCTCGATCGGCGGGACCACCAGTGAAGTTCCCAGGATCCGAAGGCCGATGATGCCCCAACCCAGGGCACTGGCCTCGCCAAAGAATTGGAAGGGGTTCCAAGGCGCTGCGGGTTGGGCGGGGGTCTTGGAGAAGAGTTGGCCGAGGGGCGGATAGTGTCCGTCGAGGCCCACCCAGATCGCGAAAAGTAGAACGCCCATGCCGATGGAAATGGCGTTGAAGGTCCACCGCAGCTCGGCGATGAGCCCGCGCACGGACCAGATCATCCAAGCTCCAATCAGGGTCTTGGCGGCGTAGAGCCAATACGCCGAGGCTGCTCCGAATTGGCCTTGGAGGGAGGTGAGGAGAACCCAAACAAAGAAGGGCAGGGCGCGGACTGCGGCTGGTGTTTTCAGGCTTGCGGGGAGCACGGGCGCTATTCTACCAGGCTTGCGGGGAAGGGCAAGAAAGGATCAGCAGACTGTGGGTGACTTCGAAGGGGCATTTGGATCCCGTGAGGGGTCGGTAAAATTCTTCCCGAAAGGCCCGACTTTCGGCTTGCCAAAGACTCCATTACACTTTCAAAATCAACCACGTTGCCCGTCTCAGGTATTGTGAGACCCAGCATCGATTACTACGCTTTTAGACGCTTGTTTAGACGCTACTAATGACCAATAAGTCATGGACATTCTCCAACCCGTGAGGGCCTCTTGAGCCGGCCCAATCCTCCTCGTCACTTTTCCAGCGGACCTCAAATTAGGGTGAACGGCAAGATCCGTGCCCGCGAGGTCCGTGTCATCGGTCAGGACGGCAGCCAAGTCGGCGTGCTGACTCTGCCGGAGGCGCTGACCATGGCTCGTCAGCAAGGGGTTGATCTCGTCGAGATTGCCGCCACAGCGACCCCGCCGGTCTGCCGGTTGGTCGATTTCGGAAAATTCCGCTACGAGCAAGCCAAGCGGGAGAAGGAATCGAAGAAGCACCAGCACAGTAACAAGGTTAAGGAGATTCAGCTGAGTCCATCGATTGACCCGCATGATTTCGGCGTGAAGCTGGCGCATGCTATCGACTTCCTTTGCGATGAGATGAAGGTCAAGGTCACGTTGCGCTTTCGGGGCCGGGAGATGGCCCACAAGGAATATGGTTTCCAGCAAGTTCAGCGGCTAATCGCGGAGGTGGCCCCCTACGGCCACCCGGATCAGCCTCCGAAGCTTATTGGCAAAGGGATTACGGCGATGCTCAGTCCTCTGCCCCGCACGAAGCGAGCTAAGAATCCCCGGCAAGAAGAGGAGGTTGCGGATCCAGCTGCTGATAGCTCCAGCAAACAGATCGACCGAGCGCCTGCTCATTCCAGTCCCTCAAAACCGTCGGCTCCCGCCCAGCCTTCCTCACCTCGGGTGGGCACAGACTCGCAGCCGGACTTCAATCAGCCTTTTTCGAACCTAGAGGTTCCCCCGGCCGAGGAACAGAACGAGTCTACTGGTTAAAGGGAATACGGGTCAGGGGAGTTTCCAAACTGCGAGGTTGTCGAATCGGATGGGCGTCTCCGCGAAGGGTTTGCCCCAGATGGAAGCCCGGCCACCCGCTGGTGCTTCCGACAAACCGTGAGTCAGTGTCCAAGTCTCCGGCTCTGATTCGCCTTGCTTCCACGCTTTCCCAGATAGCTTCCACTCCCCGTCTTTGACCTTCACCAACTGCAGGCGAAACTCGGTCCAAGCCCCTGAGCTCCATTGAAAAGGAGTTGAAGTCAGGAGGTCGTCACCCTTGAAAAGCTCCAGCGCCTTCTTGGACGGAGTCACTTGCAGGCGTAAGGGAACGGCACCGTTGAGCCCTACTCCCATCACGGGAAAGCGGCGACCTTTGCTGGTGCCGAAAATGCGGGCCCCCACCTTAAGGCCGTCTTTGGCCGTCGGGCCGAACAGGGTCCCGAAGGTCTCCAGCGGTGCCCCGGGAAGCTCCAAGAATCGGTTTCCGCTTTCCTCCCTCACCCCGAAGGCGCCGTCGAGAACGAGGAATTCCTCCGGGACCTTACCGGCCTCGATTTTCTCAAAATCCATCTGGTAGGCTGGCTCCTGCGCGCTGCAGGTTCCCATCCCAGTTTCGGCGAGACCCCAAAAGATCCCCACCATCCACAGCAGTTGTTTCATAGTTCTTTCGATCCGGCAGCCCCGCAGACCCAACGAGGCTGGCCTTGATCGGACGGACATCGAGCCACGTTCCTTCACTTTTGGCTACCTGATTCCTCACTCGCCAACCGCGAATGCCCTCGCCATGATCCCGTCAATGAACAGCTGGCTCCGAACTGGATTCCTCACCTGGGCGATCGCCCTGGCCGGAGGAGAACTTTCGCTCCTCGCGCAACTGCTCCCGCCGGGGCATCGTCCGCTCCCGGTCGATGCTTATGCACTGACCAATGCGAGGGTAGTCCTGGAACCGGGACGCGCGCTGGACCGCGGCGTGATTGTGGTTCGCCGGGGGCGGATCGAGGCGGTGGGAGAAAACATAACTATTCCGCCCGATGCCGAGCTCAGGGATCTCCAGGGAGCTACGGTCTACGCGGGACTCATCGAGTCTTACCTTCCGCAGTCGGCCGGAAGCTCCGCGCTGGATACTGCTCAGTTCGACCCCGTCGGCAGCGCTTCTAGCTCATTGACATCGGGACGCGGGATCCAGTTTTTCGGTGTTCCAGGGGCCGAGGCAGATCCGGGCAATCCAGGGGTCGGCTACGAGCTGGCGGTGATTACGCCGGAGCGGCGGGTTGCGGACCGGTTCGCCCCGGATAAAAAGGCTTTTGAGGAATTGCGCGAGCAAGGGTTTGCCGTGGCCTGCCTGGTTCCCGACAAGGGACTGCTGCGGGGGCAGAGTGCCTTGGTGGCACTCGGTGAAGGCAACCCGAATGAGTTGCTGATCCGTCCGGATGTGTTTCAGCATGTGGCCTTGGATCCTGAGGCCGGTAAAGACAACGCCTATCCACGATCCCTAATGGGGGCGATTGCCGCCTGGAGGCAGGCATTCTTTGACGCCGCGGCCTATGCGGCCGATAGGGCGGCCAGCGACGAGGGCTCACGTCGGAGCGAGCTCAATCCCTCGCTCGGTGCGCTGGCTCCCGCGCTCGCGAAGAAGCAACCTGTGATCATCGAGCCGGGCAGCGTGCTCATGCTGGACCGCGCCGCGCGCACCGCTCGCGAGCTGGGCTTGGAGTTTTCGCTGGTGGCCAGCGGGCAGGAGTGGCGTCGGCCCGACTTGTTTCAAGGCATGGAAGCGCGCCTCATCGTACCCCTGGCGTTTCCGGTCGTGCCCAAGCTCACCTCGGAAGATGACTGGCGCCAGGTTTCCCTCGACCAGCTTCGGGCTTGGGACTGGGCGGCCGAGAACCCGGCCATGTTGCGTCAGAAAGGCGTATCGATCCTCCTCACGACCTTCGGACTCGGAGATCGTGGCGAGTTTCGCAAGAACCTGCGTCGTGCGCTGGATCGGGGATTATCCGAGAATGATGCGTTGGCGGCTTTGACCACGGTTCCCGCTCAACTGTGCGGAGTGTCCGACCGTTTGGGCACCATCGCGACGGGTAAATGGGCCAACCTGACCGTGGTGGAGGGCGCCGGCTACTTCGACCCTGAGGCCCGCGTCCGCGAGGTCTGGATCGATGGTCGGCCTTATCTGTCCAAGAAAGAACCTTCCCCACCGCCGGCGGACAAGGACAAAGCCAAGGAGAAAGAAGGAGGCGACAAGCCCGGTCCCAAGCCTGAGAAAACCCGTGATCTGGAACGGCAACGCGTGGCTCGGGCTCCTCTGTCCGACCGAGGTCCGCTGACCGAGCCGGCCGCCGTTCTGATTAAGGGAGCGACGGTCTGGACCTGTGGGCCAGCGGGGGTTCTCGAGAACGCGTCGCTCCTGGTGGTGAACGGGAAGATTCAGGCCTTGGGCTCCGATGTGACCGTGCCGGCGGGGTTGGAGGGCGCTGTGATCCAGATTGATGGCAACGGGAGACATCTTACGCCTGGAATGGTCGATGCTCATAGCCACAGCATGATTCTCGGATCGGTGAACGAGTCTACCTTGCCTTCCACGGCGATGGTGCGGATCGGCGATGTCATCAACTCGGAAGCCCCCACCTTGTATCAACAGTTGGCGGGGGGATTGACCGTCGCAAACCAGCTGCATGGTTCGGCTAATCCGATCGGCGGTCAGAACGCGGTGATCAAGCTTCGCGACGGCGCCACCCCCGAGGGGCTAAAGTTCCAAGGTGCCCCGGAGGGTATCAAGTTCGCCCTGGGCGAAAACGTGAAGCAGTCCAACTGGGGGGAGAAGAACGTCACCCGCTTTCCTCAAACCCGCATGGGGGTGCCGACCTTTTATGCGAATCGATTCACCGCGGCTCGCCAGTATTTGGAGGCTTGGAAGAAACATCGTAGCCAGGGCGCGCGCGCGCCGCGGCGTGATCTCGAGTTGGAGGCCTTGGGAGAGATCTTGGAGGGCAAACGGCTGATTCACTGTCACTCGTACCGACAGGACGAAATTCTCGCCTTTCTCCGGGTGATGGAAGAGTTTGGCATCCAGGTGGCGACCCTTCAGCATGTGCTCGAGGGCTACAAAGTTGCCGACGAGATTGCGCGTCATGGCGCAGGCGGTTCGTGTTTCTCGGACTGGTGGGCGTATAAGTTCGAGGTGTACGACGCTATTCCGCATGCCGGGAGTCTGATGCACCAGCGCGGAGTGTTGGTCTCCTTCAACTCCGATTCTTCGGATCTTGCCCGGCGTATGAACATTGAGGCCGCCAAAGCGGTGAAATACGGTGGCACTTCTGCCGAGGAGGCACTGAAGTTCGTTACGTTGAACCCGGCCCGCCAACTGCGCATCGAATCGAGGGTCGGCTCGCTGGAAGTTGGCAAGGACGGTGATTTTGTGCTCTGGTCTCGTTCGCCGCTCGACTCGACCACGGTCTGCCAGCAGACCTGGATTGAGGGGCGCAAATACTTTGACCGCGATTTGGATGTGCAACGCACTCGGGCATTGCAAGCCGAATGGACTGCGCTGGTGGACAAGGCCAAGAAGGTGTCGGGTGGCGGCGACGCTCGTCCTTCGTCCGAAGCGGCCCGCGCTGCTTTCTTTCGCCGGGCGTTGGAAACCGCCCAAACTTTTTCGACCCTCAACTGCCAGGACTGCCTGGCGCCGCGTCACTGACCATGAGTGTTCTCATTCTCAACGTTCGTCGTTTCGAAGGTGGCGGCCAACTCGGGCGGCAGTTTTTCCGCCATTGGCTCGTGGCCGGGTGCGCCGCCGCGGCACTCTTGGCAAGTGTTGCTTCCGCGCCCGGAGAATCTCTTTTGCTGAAGGGGGCGACGGTCCATCCTGTTTCCAGCCCGACCCTCAGCCCCGGTCAGGTATGGATCAAGGATGGGAAGATCGCCGCCGTGGGCCAGGTGGTTCAGGCCGACGGCGCGCAGGTGATTGAGCTGGGCGGCACTCACCTTTACCCCGGTCTGGTGGCAGCCACGACTTCGCTGGGATTAACGGAGATCAATGCCGTTCGGGCCACTCGGGACAGTGCGGAAGTGGGAGGATTTACCCCCGATGTTCGTTCCTGGCTGGCGGTAAACCCCGATTCTGAATTGCTCCCGGTCGCTCGTGCCAACGGGATCACGCATTTTGTTCCTGTCCCGGAGGGAGGCGTGGTTTCGGGGCATTCGGGATTGATGGTGTTGGATGGCTGGACCATGGAGGACATGACGCTTCGCAAGCCGCTGGCCTTGCATCTCCACTGGCCGTCGATGGATCTCGATTTGACTCCCAAAAGCCGCTTCAAGGACGCCTCCAAGTGGAAGTCCCCGGAGGAACTCGTCAAGGCCCGTCGGCTGGAGTTGGCCGCCATCGAGGACTTTTTCCGTCAGGCCTCCGTTTATGCCCGATCGCGAGAAGCATCAGCGGACTTTCCGGTGAACCCGCCATGGGAGGCGATGCGGCCCGCCCTGCAACGCCACATCCCCGTGATCGTCCACGCGCTTGACCTCCGGGAGATTAAGGCGGCCGTGAGCTGGGCGGCGACGAATCGGCTTAGAATCGTGATCGCCGGCGGTCGCGATGCCGCGCCGGTCGCCTCCCTCCTGGCCTCCAATCAGGTCCCGGTCATCTTTGAGAACATCTTCAACCGTCAAATTCGGGATATGGATTCGTATGACACTCAGTACCGCGCTCCCGCTCTCCTCCAACAGGCGGGTGTCCTGCTCGCCATCAGCGTGGGATTGGGGGACAGCAATGAGACCGAGGTTCGAAATCTCGCCCACCATGCCGCGCAGGCTGTCGCATTCGGCCTGCCCGCTGACGAGGCTATTAAAGCCATTACCTTGAATCCAGCCAAGATTCTGGGCGTCGCGGATCGGATCGGATCCATCGAAGTGGGGAAGGACGCGACCTTGATAGCCATGACGGGCGACTTGCTGGACATTCGGTCGAATGTGAGGCAGATGTGGATTGCGGGGCGCTCTATGAATCTTGAAAGCCGCCACACCCGACTCTATGACAAATATCGGGCCAGACCCATTGCCAAATAGCACTTCGGATCGGTTCGTGTTCCGGCGTGGGATGAGGGCTTTACTGTGGTTGCTTCTGCAGTTGGGGGCGTTCCACACCGTGGCTGCCGAGCTGATCCCGCATCCCGAGTTGGGCTTGCGGGTGGCGCGGGGATTTCAGGTCGCGCTTTATTCGGACCAGCACTTGGCGGATGACATCCAGGCGATGACGCTCGACGCCTTGGGGCGGGTGGTTGTCAGCGGACCGGGCTACATTCGTACCCTGGTCGATACGAATCTGGATGGCACCGCCGATCAGTTCCTCCCGTTTGGGCACACTCGAAGTGGCGCCATGGGTTTGTGCTTTGATGGTCCGTATCTGTACTCGGTAGGGGATGATGCTCTTTGGCGGTGGACGGATGCTGATTGGAACGGGATCGCGGATGCTGCTCCGGTGCGCCTGGTGAATCTCCGTTTGGGAGAACATGGCGCCCACGGGTTGCGTCAAGCTCCGGATGGATCCTGGCTGCTCATGGTGGGCAACGACGGGGAGGTTCACGCCGGGCTGGTGAATGACTTTCGTTCGCCTGTCAGAAATCCGGAGGGTGGCACGCTGCTGCGTTTTCCCAACGATTTTTCAACCCTGGGGGTGATCGCCCACGGCTTTCGCAACGCCTACGATTTCGACTTCAATCAGCTGGGCGATCTGTTCACCTACGACAGTGATGTGGAGCGGGAGTTCCTGTTGCCGTGGTATGTGCCTACTCGCTTGTACCAGGTGCAATTCGCCGCCACCCATGGATGGCGTTTGCCGGGCTTCCAGCGAAGCTATGCGCAATCGGAACATTACCCCTGGGTGGTGCCTCGGCTTCAATCCCTGGGGAGGGGATCGCCCACGGGGGTAGCCGTGTATCGGCATTTTCAGTTTCCTCCCATCTACCAGAACGGCTTGTTCTCGCTCGATTGGACGTTTGGCCGGATCATGTTTACTTCGCTGGAGCCCCAAGGATCGAGCTATCAGGCTGAGTCGTCGCTGTTTCTCGACCCGATGGGAACTGCGGGATTTGCCCCGACGGACCTGGTTGTGGCGCCGGATGGCGCGCTGCTGGTGTCGGTCGGAGGGCGCAAGACCCGCGGTGGCGTCTATCGCTTCAGCTATCAGGATCCGGATCGTCAGCTGATGGCCAGCAACTGGGTTCATCAAGCCGCGACCGACGTCGAGTTGGTGCTCCGCGCTCCTCAGCCCTTGGAGGCTTGGAGCCGGGCTCTCTGGCGTCCGCGCGCCTCCCGTCTAGGGCCACGGCCCTTTGATCTGGCAGTTTTGGCTGAGGGACTGCCCGATTCTCAGCGTGTTCGGGCCATCGAGATTCTTACCGAGCTTCATGGAGGGCTCATGACCATCACAGCTCAGACAGCCACGAATTCCCGCTCCCCGGCGGTACGAGGTCGTCTGGCCTGGTCGCTGGGGCGGATTCCCTGCAAGGACTTTGCTCCCATCCTGCTCACCTTGGCACGAGACGCCAACCCCTGGGTCCGTCGATCGGCGCTGGAGGCGATCGTGGAGCAACTCGAGAACATGCCGCCTGCCAGCGTGGCCCGCGCCGCCTTGGCGAATGCGGAGCATTCCGACAAACGCCTGAGGCTGCTGGCAGCCCGCCTCGCTCAATCCCTCCCGTTGGAAAACTGGCAGGCGTACTATATCACTCTGATGCGTTCGGGTGCGCAAGCTCAGCTCAGTGCTGCGTTGGCGGTGTCGATGCGATTCCCGACCAATACCTTCAGCATCCCTTTGCTCACGACCACCCTCGTCGCGCTGAAAACCTGCCGGACTCCGGGCGAGCAACTGCAGGCTTTGTCATTCCTGTCCCAGGCAATGGGAGACTGGCGGATTCTAAGTCCGACCCTGGAGTTGTATTCGGCCTACGAACCTCAGCACCCGCCGCTTCCGGGAAGCACGCAGGAACGACAAATTCTCGAGGCGGTGCGTCCGATGTTGAAGTCTCCGGATCCGCTGCTCTTCGCCGAGGCGGCCCGGATCTTGGGAATGCTCCGTGATCCTGATCCAGCTGTGCCAACGAGGTTGCTGGACGGCATCAAACCCCAAACCGATCCAACTGAAGATCTGCATCGCCTCATCATTCTCTCACGTCTTCCGGCGGGTTCGTCCAGCAACCTGACCCAGCGGTCGGCGGCTGCTTTGGTGGCCGTCACCCAGAAAGTTCAGGGATTGGAGCAGCGACCAAAGCAGACTTGGTCGGATCGGTTCAAGGAGTTGGTCGAGCAACTGATTCGCCGGGATGCCGGGCTGAGTGAATCCTTGTTGAGATATCCGGGCTTCGTTACCTCCGGGAGCGTCCCGATGATCGATGCCTTTGATTTTCCGGATCGGGAACGCGCCGCTCGATTGTTCTTCGCGGCGGCGAAGGCCAATCCCCGATTTGCCTGGTCTCCTGGCTTGGTTAGGCTTCTCACCTTGCTTCCAGCTCGGGAGACGCGCGCCTTGTTCAGCGCCCAGTGGGAGAAAGTGGAGCTCAGGGATAGTTTGCTGCCTGCTCTGGCCCGGGAGCCCGATGTGCAGGATCGGGAGAAGTTTCTGGAAGGCTTGTCGTCCCTGACTCCGGAGGTGATTCAAGCTTCGGCGGAAGCTCTGACGAAACTGCCTCCGGGATCGGCCCCTGCCGCGTTGGAAC
The DNA here is from genome assembly GCA_016793885.1 of Verrucomicrobiales bacterium. NCBI lineage: Bacteria > Pseudomonadati > Verrucomicrobiota > Verrucomicrobiia > Verrucomicrobiales > Verrucomicrobiales bacterium. The sequence goes on along the minus strand of JAEUHE010000093.1, from coordinate 18,133 downwards.
CAGCGCTGCGCATTCTCGATCAAGCCATCCGTGATCCGCGTCAGGTCGCCCTGGTGGCCCCAACGCTCAAGCTGATCAACCGTTTGACCTCCCAGTCGTTCAAGATTCCCGAAGTTGGTTCCGATGGTGCCTTGCTGCGTCGCGCATTGCAGCCGCTCTTCGATTGGTGCTTGGCCAACTACCCGGGGGCGGCGGCTGGCCTGCAGCGGCAGAAGCTGACTGCGGCCGGTTGGGCGGAGTTGTTGCGCACCGTGCTCTGGGATCGCGGCGATGCCACCTTGGGTGAAATCACTTTTCGGGCGCGAGCCTGCGCAAACTGTCATGGAGTCACCGCTCAGCTTGGTCCGGACCTAGCGGGCATCACCAAGCGAATGTCACCCCAGGATCTCTTCGATCACATCAAGTTTCCTGGCCGGGAAGTGGCGGAGCCCTATCGCGTCACCACCATCGAAACGAAGCAGGGGATCACACATCGGGGGATCGTTGCGTTTTTCTCGGCGGATGGCTTGCTGCTTCGGTTGGCTGACGGGAGCACTCTGCGCTTGAGCGAGTCTGAGATTCTGTCGCGTCGAACCAGCCTCGAGTCGATCATGCCGGAAGGATTGATCGATGGGCTATCCGCGCCGGATCTCGCACATTTGTATGCCTATTTGAAGAGCCTGGATCCGTAGGGTGAGGGGCAGTGGGAGCCGTGTTTGATTGGGATTTGTTGATCGTTGAAAGGGAATGTCACCAAGGCAGGATGAAACTCTGTTGAGGGACCTCCTCAGGCGATGTTCAGCTATTCCGGTCGGCCGCGTCCCTGCCGGAGAGTGATTTGCTGATTGATGGCGACGCCGGGGAAGACTTCTTTCGCTCCATTCGGCCAGGAGACCAAGATGCTATCGATGACTTTCGTGTCGCCTAGACCGAAGTGCGCCCGAGGATCGTTGCTGCACAGGTAACTATACGCCGGGTTGATCGCGCGCCACCACGTCTTGGAGCCGGATCGGACCCTGATCTCAGCCCCGATGGCATCACGATCTCCATGGGTGGGATCGAGAGCTTGGACCAACAGCCAACTGCCGGTGGGCTGGGCGATGTTGCGCAGTATCCGCGCGGCGCTCCCGATGCTGCACAGCACCAAATCTACGTCCCCGTCATTGTCCAAATCTCCACATGCCAATCCGCGTCCCACGGTGGCCTGGTGGAAGGGGATATTGACCGAGGAGACGTCCCGAAAACGTCCTTTGCCATCATTCGAGAAGAGTTGATGGCGTTGAGCATAGGGACTCCAGAACGGCGCGACGTCGGGGATGGATTCGGAACGAGCTGACTTGTCCCGTTTCACTCTCCCGTTGACGAACGCGATGTCGATTCCGCCGTTGCGGTCGAAGTCGGCCATCACGGTTCCGAAGGCGGTGCCCCGCCATTGCGATTCCGCCAACCCGACTCCCGCTGTTCGATCCATGAAGAGGCCTTGCGGTCCTTGCATCCACAGCGTGTGTTGTTCCTCTGTCAGATGGGTCACGAACAGGTCGAACATCCCATTCGCGTCCACGTCCCCCACACCTATTCCCATATTTGCCGCCGATTGACCCATCGCGTTATAGGCTAGTCCTCGCGATACGGCTTCTTCCACGAAAGTGCCATCGCGCTTGTTGATGAACAGTCGGTTGGGTTTTCCGTCGTCCGCCACGAAAATGTCCGGCCAGCTATCGCCATCGAAGTCTTGGCAGACTACGCCCAACGCCGGACCGGGACGGGCTGCCAGCCCCGACTTGACCGTCACGTCCTGAAAGCGATCGGCACCCGTCTTTCCCTCGCCGCCGCGGTTTCTAAATAGCCGGCTGATCGAGGGAGAAAATCCCTGGGGCCCGCAGAACTCGAGGCGACCACTCTGGTCGTAGCACTTCTGGGTCGGCGCGTAGTCGATGTAGTTAGCGATGACCAAGTCCAACCATCCGTCTCGATCATAGTCAAAGAAGCTCGCGGAGGTTCCCCAGTGCGGGTTGTCGATTCCAGAGTGTCCGGCCTCCGGTCGGAATGTGCCGTCCTGTTGGTTGAGAAACAGTCGAGTGCGGTCAAATTCAGTCAAGAGGACATCCGGCCAACCATCGTTGTTCACATCGGCGACCGTCGCACCCATGCCGTAGCCTGACACGTTCAGGCCGCAATTCGTGGAGACGTTCCGAAAGCGACCATCAGGTTCTTGATGGAAAAGTTGGTTTTGCGCTCCGTTCTTCGGTCCTCCGTTGTGAATCAGGTAGAGGTCCAATCGACCGTCACGGTCGTAGTCAAATAGGGCAGCGCCCGACCCAACATGCTCGGGCATGAAAAAGGAGCCTGGGGTTCCCACATCATGGACGAAACGGACCCCCGATGCCTCCGTGGCATCCTCGAACCAGGGGGCTTCAGCCGAAGCCGTGGAGCGGGTCCTCTCCGTCGCCGAGGTTTTGGACTCGGGAGCCGGGCCGCAGCTCGTCATGAGGCCTGCACTTAAGAGGACGAGCTGTGAGGTGGCTGTGAGTCCACGCCGGCGGGAGCGGCGACTCTCTTCCGCGGCTGGCTGAGGCGAGCGGCTGGAATTCACGTTCATGGGCAGTTCGGGCCTGTTTTCACCGGTGAGTGCGCGTATCCAAACCTAAGTCTCCCGTTCTGTCCAGCTGGGCTAGGGAGATCGGCTAACGCATTGACGACCGACCCCGATTTCGAGTATAGGATTCCAGTTCCTCAATCACACACTCTATTACGTACTATGAACGTCCGTATTCTTTTGAAGGGCTGCGCGGGGCTGGCTTTGGCCTCCTTGGGCCTGCTACTTCCATCCTCAGCCAATGCTGAGATCATTGCCGACTCCAAAGCGGAGTTTTCCGGTGTCCAAGGACAAAACGGGTGGTCGATAGGCTACCGCAACTATACAGCTGACGGCGGGGAGGATAACTATGATCCTGCCGCCAGTTTTATCGAATTCGCCGGCGGCGAAGGGCAGGGTGACTGGGCGGCTGAGACCCAGTATTGGAACGTGACTTTCTGGGATTTGAACACTGCAGCGACCGGCCCGTGGACTGAGTTACGGGCTGAGGATTTGCACCCCAACGGAGTCAATAGCGCCCCGGCTGCGGAGCATTGGTGCATTCGCCGGTGGTCGGCCGCCGAACTTCCGTCGGTAACCCCGGTCGCCATTCGATGGAACGCCCGGAAAGCCAACCTCGGTGGCGGCGCCGGAGTTACCGGTGGCATTTGGATTAACGGCGAAGCCAAGGATTTCGCGGCCATTGCCTTTAACGATGGTGTGGGGGTGACCCACACCTACTATGCGAATCTGAATCCAACAGATGTTGTGGACTTGGTGCTTACGCCGGTCGGTCCCAGTGGAGATCGTGCGGACGGTGCGGATGGCTCAGCCAACTGGATGACTATCGATACCACCATCCCTTCTGTTCCCCGCCAGCCCAATGGTCGGCTCTTCATTCCGGCGAATTCGCCGGACACGGATGCGGATGGACTGCCTGACTTCTTCGAGAATGTCTTTTTCCCAGGGGATCTCACCAAGCTGAGTGGCTCGGGCGACTACGACGGCGACGGCCTTAAGGACGCGCAGGAATTGGCAATCGATACGGATCCCAGCAAAGCGGACAGTGATGGTGACGGGTTGATCGATGGTGCGGAGACCAATACCGGCAACTACGTCAGCGCGACAGATGCCGGTACCGATCCGCTTAAAACCGATACCGATGCGGACGGACGCACGGACGGCGATGAGGTGCTGGGAACTCCGACCTCGCATCCCTTGCTGGTGGATACCGATGGGGATGGCGACAGCGACGGAGCCGAGGTGAATTCGGGGCATGACCCGAACGATCCCTCCAACAATCTGCTTTCGACCTTGATAGCGAACTCCTCGACGGAGTTTTCCGGGGTCCAGGGGCAGGAGGGTTGGTCTTATGGATATCGAAACGCCTCGGGGGATGGCGGCTCTGTGGTGAGCTATGATCCGGAAGCGAATGTCACCTTGTTTGCGGGTGGTGAAGGACAAGGCGGTTGGGATGGATCGACTCAGTTCTGGACTGGCTCTCAATGGGATCTGCAAACGGCTGCGGCTGGGCCGTGGGATGAGATTGGCCGGGAGAACTCCCATCCGAACGGTCCTTCGCCGGTTCACTGGACAGTTCGGCGTTGGGAGGCGACGGAGCTGTCGGCGGTGACTCCCCTGGCATTGCGCTGGCATGTCCGAAAAGGCAACGGGGGTTGCGGTAATGGCGTGACCGGCGGCATTTATGTCAATGGCCAGCTCGCCGACAAAGCGACCATCGCCTTTAATGACACCGTGGGCGTCGTGCGAACCGTGTTTATCAACGCCAAACCCACAGATAAGGTGGATTTGGTTCTGACTCCGCGTGGGACCGACAACGGCGATGCGGATGGCTGTGACGGCAGCGTACTCTGGCTGCAGGTTGACCTCGCGATCCCGCCGATCCCACGTCAGCCCGATGGCAGTCTCTTTGTGCCTGCCACCGCTTCCGACTCCGATGCCGACGGTTTGCCCGACACCTGGGAGTTTGCCTACGCCCCTGGTAACTTGACCCAGTTCACTGGCTCGGGCGACAACGATGGCGATGGACTGAACAACGTGGGCGAGTTGGCTCGCGGTTCCCATCCGCTCAAGGCTGACACCGATGAAGACGGGTTGTCGGATTTGGTGGAGACCGCGACGGGCACCTATGTGAGCGCCTCCGACACCGGGAGCAATCCCACTAAATCGGACACGGATGGCGACGGTCGTGGCGATTCAGCCGAGGTGACGGGCACTCCCCAAACCAACCCTAATAAAGCTGACACCGATGGCGATGGCTTTTCCGATACGGATGAGTTGGCCAGCGGAACCAATCCCAACGACGCGGCTGACAATATCCTGACATTCGTCATCGCGAATTCGATCGCTGAGTTCTCTGGGGTGCAGGGACAGAATGGCTGGTTCAATGGTTATCGCAATTTCACCACCGATGGCGGTGAGATCGACTATGACCCCAGCGCTCAGTTCATTGCCTATGCCGGCGGTGAGGGCTTGGGCGACTGGGACGGCGTTAACCAGTTTTGGAACTCTGGTTCCTGGGATCTTGATCTCCAGGCCCGGGGTCCGTGGACTTGGCAAACCCCGCAGGGCATTCACCCCAACGGCGTGAACAGCGCTCCCAACGAGGAGCACTGGGCCATCCGCCGCTGGGTCGCTTCGGAACTCACGGGTGAAACGCCGGTCGCCATCATCTGGCAAGTCCGCAAAGACAACGCCGCCGGCGGGGGAGTCACCGGCCAGCTCCATATCAACGGGAAGCTGGTCGATTCGAAAACCATCCCGGGAGCGGATACGGCCGGGGAAACCCGGCGCTTTTATGCGAACTTGCTTCCAACGGACATTGTCGACCTTGCGCTTACCCCACAAGGTCCCTCCGATCGTGCAGACGGCTCGGATGGCTCGGTGACCTGGTTCTGGGTCGATACCCGGATTCCTGCCAACCCGACTCAACCCGACGGAACTCCGTTTGTGCCTGCGGGTGGTCTTAAAATCACTTCGGTAAGCTACGATGCCGCTGCTGGCAAAGCGACCTTGGTTTGGCAATCCTCGGCGGGTAAGACGTATCGAGTCGAAGCGTCGGGCAATCTCCAAAGCTGGACGGAGATCGCCACCGGCGTGGCTGGAGCGGCCGGCGAGACGACCTATGTCGAATCCCTGCTGCAGCCCTCGCCGACCGCCCGTTTCTATCGTGTGTCGGCTGAGTAACTGAACGCGTCATTCCCTGAGTCGAGTTCGGCTCGCTCAGGGGGACCCAGATCGTCCAGACGCCCGCTGAGCCCATGGTTCGGCGGGCGTTCCTGTTTTCATGGTGGAATCGGCTTGGCGTGGACTGCGGCTCCGTGGTTTTCTAAACACTGATTGAAACGCTCCCCTCACACCACCGATGCATCGCATCGCACCGCGGCTCGTTCCCGCTCGGCTAACCAGACGAGAAGGAGGAAGTGGCTTGGGGTGGTTGTGGTGGTCGTGGGATTGCTGGTTGGAGCAATTTGGGCTTGGCGTTCGCTTTTTGAGGTCTTGCCGTTGCCGGAGGTGGATTCGTCGAAGCTTTCCTCCAAGGCGGCCGAAGCTCTGACCGCGCGATTGGCTGAGGTTCGCGAGCATCCACGATCCGGCGGAGCCTGGGGACGGTTGGGCATGTTGTTGGATGCCTACGACTATGATGTCGAGGCGCTGGCTTGCTTTGTGAAGGCCGAGCGCCGTGAGGCGACCAACCCACGCTGGCCCTACTTTCAGAGCTTGCTTCTGCAGAGTCAGGACCCGGAGCAGGCGCTGAACAAGCTGCGCCGAACGGTGGCGTTGTGCGGCAATCAGCCGGAGATGCCCCGCTATCGGTTGGCTAAATCACTGGCAGAGCGAGGTCAATGGGCAGGGGCATTTTCCGAGTTGGAGGCGCTGTTGGTGACTCATCCGCGATTCACCCCGGCAATCCTGCTGCGTGCTCTGGGCGAGCAGGCGCAGGGACGATTTTCTGAAGCGGCTCAGTTGGGGGAGAAGTGCGTCCAGGATGCGCGGACTCGAAAGGCAGCCTGGGCCTTGATCTCTCTCTGCCAGCGTCAGCTGGGCAATCTGGCCTCAGCGGAGGAAGCTGGACGCCAGGCGAGCCAGTCGCCCGATGATGAAGCCGTCGATGACCTTTTCCAGTCGGAGGTGGACTCCTTGAGGCTCGACTATCGAGTGTTCAGTTTGCCTGCACACACGTTGCTGGCAGCGGGCAAGTTGACTGAGGCTGCATCGCTGGTTCAACGATTGGTGAATGAGTACCCCGGAGAGGCCGAGACGTGGCTGGTGGCGGGGCGGTATCAGATTCTTTCGGGGCAGCTGAAAGAAGCGGAGCAGTCGTTGCGACGGCATGTGGGGTTGGATCCGGGATCCGTGCAGGGACATTTTCAGCTGGGCATGTCTCTCCTAAAGCAGGACCGCTATGGGGAGGCTGCGCAGGTCTTTGAACGATGCACGGTGCTGAAACCTGATTTTGGCCCCGCCTTTTTCAATCGAGCCTTTTGTCTGGCGAGGGCTGGCCAGAAGAAGGAAGCGATACCGTTGTTTCAGCAAGTGTTGCGCTTGAGCCCGGAACATTTGGAAACCTATCTGTTGCTGGGAGATTTATACGTCCAGCAGGGCCAGTATCAGGAAGCGACCGTGTTGCTGGACCAGGCCGAAGCGTTGCGTGGAGGTGATCCCAGGCTCAAATCCCTGCGGGCGAAGCTGGAGAGAAGCCTGAGGCAATAGAGTTCAGCCCCCTAACGTTTTGATTCGCCGCTCGAGGTCGCGTCGATTGATTAGATCGAGCACTTCGAGGGTTTCTGGATGAAGTCGCAATAGGAGACGGTGGTCGGCCCCCACTCGCTGGCGCCAGATATTGCGGTCGCTTCGCAATCGAGTGATCCCACGAAACGCCGCCGCCTCGCCCGCCGCCAGCCTGCCTACCAAGACAATGCAGGCCCGTGCCACCCCGCGAGGGAACGTTCGAAGAGTCTCCTGAAATCGACGAGGAAACTCCGAGATGCGCACTGGCTGAGTGGTGAATTGGACTTCCGGCTCCCATTCGGTTTCTGCGTCTTGCTCTGCAGAAGATGCTTCCACAGCATGGTGTTCCTCGCTCGGCTCAGATCGTAACGATTCAAGGGCCTCCCGGGTCGCCTGAAGCTCCTTGCGAAGCTCATTGCGCTCGGAGTGGCGTTCGGTGAGGGCGGACCGGAGCGCCGAGACCTTCTGACGTAGCTCGCGTAAGACGGCTTCCTCGGCGGGGGGGGTGGTTGTCGATGAGAATCGGACCGGCGGTGTGGGGATCGTGGAAAGGGCTGGTGCAGTCGGCGGGGTGGCTGCTGGTGTGGTGCGTTGGTTGAGATCGGACTGCAGCTTTTCCAGAGATTCTCGCAGTCTTCGGATCTCCTCCGACTTTTCTTCGAGCCGCTCCAACGCAGAATTCAAAGCCTCGGAGGATTTTAGACCATCATGGTCTTCCTCGCTGAAGAGAGCGTCCATCTGGTCATCGCATGGATCCTCAGGAGCCAAATTGAGTCGATCGCGGGCTTCGTTCAGCGTCTCGACGAGTCCCCAGGCATCGAAGGGGTTGATGTGCGCGACTAAACCACGGGTCACCAGGATGCCCAGTGGGGCCAGCGGGCCCTCCAGGAGCGCATACGCGACTCCCACGAGATGGTCAAACTCCTGAACCGGAGTAGGACTTTTGAGTGCCTTGAGAATCTCCTCTTGAAGCACCTCGAGTTGGCGACCGGGATCCGGGGCGAGCACCAGGCGTGTCTGGGCGTTCAAGTCCTCCGGCACCAAGTCGGCCGGGACCACCGCCAGGAAGCGTTGCAACAAGCCTTGGTTCCAGTGTTGAAGCAAAGACATCAAGAGCTGCTCCGAGGACGAAGCTAGGTCCTCTCTGAACCCAATCTTCTCCAAGAGGCCCACCGCCAGGTCGTGTTGCTCAAAGATTCTCATCCGTTCCAGGACGAGCGAGTGCAGATCTTCTGGTATTTTCAGCGGATCGAGCTTCGCTAGTTCGTGAGCTCGCATGTCCTCGATCCGGCGCTCGCTAAGGTAAGGCTCTGGGCTGGTCCGCAGTTCCTCCTGAGTGACCCCGGCTATTTCGGAAGACTGATGAAGCCGTTTCTGATCCTTCTCATGGCAACACTTCTTGTATTTTTTGCCACTGCCGCAGGGACAAGGGTCATTACGTCCGACTCGCTCGACCGCCCGTCTCATCGTGTATCCAGAGGAGACGGTGTGCTCGACACTGTCGTGCCAATGTGCGAGAGGGTCCGTCTTTGCCGGATCGATCAGTGCCTGGACAAAGGCATCCGCCGCGTGCGAAGGGATGGACCCGTTGACCTCCGTAACGACGGATCTCAGGCCCGGGTCCTGGGTGATATGCACAACGGTCATCATCCCCTGCTGCACCCAGATGTTCAGTCGTTCTCGGCGGGTGAGCAGGCGAGCGAACGAGACGAGATCCGGTGGTATGATCGGAGGGTTTTGGCGTTGTCCCCAGGCGGCAGCGGCGACCAGCGCAACCGCTTCGCGCTCGCTTCCCATCTGACCCCGACGGACTGCGGCGACCATGGCACTGCCGAGGTCGCCGCTGGTGTGGTGAACGGCTACACCCAGCGGACTGGGATTGAGGAGCAACTGGGCTCCTTCGATCAGATGATGCGCGGATGGTTTGCGTCCGGCGGCCATCGCCGCCACGAAGATGTTCGTGAAGGCTTCTGGATCCTGCTCCCGGCACAGCCGAGCCAGCAAGCGGTCGAGTTCTTGTTCATCGGGCGGAAGGAACGGTATGATCTCCCGGAGAGTCCGCCGATTCGGCGATGGTTCCCGAGCCCTTCGCAGCAGTGCCTCAACATCAGCGCTCATGCCTTATCGTGATATCAAAAGGCCTGGAAGGTCAATTGGGCCATCGCTAAACGATGCACCCAACTTCGGTTCGGTGAATGGGGTAATGGAGGCTATTGGTTCCTGGTGGGGCTTTTATCGATCCAATGGGTTGGCAGCGGGCCGGTGACTGATTGCCTCGAGCACCAACGGCGCGTCCCATCCCAGCCTGGGGTGGTGAAAACCCCAGGTAACCATCCCCCGTGCCATCAAGGGCTGAAAGCCCGGCATAAGGCTGATAGTCCTCAGAGGACGACGAAACTGCTTGCCCCGTCTTTTGAGTAACCCATAATATCCGCTCGTTGCTTCGAGACGGCATAAGTTCTCACCGACCTTGTGGAAAATGGCCGAGGTGGCTGATCCCAATGTGGTTTCAGGATGATCTGAAGTCATGCCTGATAGCATAGGGTTACGAGATGGGTGATGAGTTTGAATCGAAGTAGGCTTCAGAATCCTTATAAGATACTGAATGAGAATTGGTTAAGCCAGAGTAGCTCAGGGGTAGAGCAGAGGACTCATAAGCCTTTGGTCGGGGGTTCAATTCCCTCCTCTGGCACCAATTTCTAAAACGACATGCAGGAGATAAAGCCCTCCGAGAACCTGCAGGGTTCTCAGAGATTAGCCGGGGCATCGCAGCAGAGATCGCCGGTCATCTCCCGATTCAACGGCACCCTGGAAGGCGTGATACCATCTCCCCAAAGAAGGCCAATTCGTCGTCGGTCAGGCCTAGGTTCTTTGCCTCGTTTGGTGGCCGCATCGAGCTCCTTGGCGACCGTGATCAATTCTTCGATCACTTCCAAGGAATTACCATGCTTCCCAAACACGCACGACATGCAATTTCGGCTGTGGCGAAATCCCACGGCGTTCCCTCTGACCTTATTGCCGCTGGCATCGGCGCGATGGAAGGTTCCAGCACCGGACCGCGGGAAATGACCGCGTTGGCGGTCCGCCAGGCCCGCTATGTCTGCAGGGGAAAGTAGAGTTCAACATTCGTCTTTCCTGCGGTTCCTCATCGCGTCCTTTGCGTCCTTTGCGTCCTTTGCGTTTTAAAACTTGGGCTCCTTCCCATCACGACCAGGGAAAATAGGTGAAAAGGTAGGTAATGCCTGAAGTTTGTCGTGCGTTGGTTCCAATGATAGTTTCCTCGCTACGAACTTCCTCCGAAACCGGCCTTTTCGTTGACTTTTCACCCTATCCTAGACTACTGTGGTAAGTCCCAAATTTAGCGAGTTCTGGTCCTTTGGTGCGACTGTCTAGCTCGTGGACATGCCGGGTTGCTTCGGGGAGTCGGGCGGCAGGTGGCCTGTCTCTTTCTTAGTCTTAGCCCGGATGGGCACGAGCGGGCCGTTGGGGCTAGGTATGAATTTGGCGTGTTCCTTATTCAGATGCATTCGTAACTATGAAAAAGCGATCCTCTTGGTCCCATCGATACCCGGTTCAACTACTCTCGGCATCTCTGCCGCTCCTGTCGCTTTCCGCTTTCGGGGCCTCCTATCCCGACGCGGTCAAGCAGGACAAGCCCTTGGGCTACTATCGGTTCAATGATTCAGCCGCGCGGCCTCAAATCAACGCCAACTCCGGCAGTCTGGGGACCGCTGGCACGGCCACCAATATCAACGTTCGCAGCATCATGGGAGGGGCTGTCGTCGGCGGAAACAATGCCGCGGCGTATTTTGACTCCACCGCACGGACGATTGTTCCATGGAATGAAGCGCTCAATCCCGATGCTTCCAAATCGTTCACCATCGAAGCGTGGTTCATGCCCACCAGCGATAAGGTGGCCGGACGGTTTGTCGGACCTGCTCCCATCATGAATCGCTACTCGGGCGCGGTGGCGAACCGCCAGGGTTGGGTCTACTTCCAGCGGAATCCAGATGACCGCGGGTATGAGAATGGTCAGACGGACATCGGCTGGAACTTCCGAATGTACAGCGGCAGCGGAGGGTCGGTCGGCGTCCAAGTGACCAGCCGCAAACCGTATAAGCTGGGGGTCTGGCAGCACGTGGTCACGGTCTGGGATGTCTCGAATCCTGAGAGCCGCGAATTGATCATGTATATCGACGGCGAAGAAGCCGCGCGTGCGACCGTCACCGACCCTGAAGCGGTTGTCTACACAGCGAATACCGATGATCATGGCGAGGAGTCGGTGAACGGTGCAGCCGGCCTCGCCATCGGTTCCTACAATAACACCGAAGCGGGAGCGAATGCCTTTCGCGGTGGTGTCGACGAAGTTGCGTTCTACGCCAAAGCGCTGACTCCGGAACAAATCAAGGCGCATTACGACAACGCCCTCAACCCGGATCGGACGGTTGCTTACGAGAGCCTGATCCAGTCGGAAGGACCGGTCGGTTACTGGCGCCTCGACGACCCCTCCGCAGGAGCGGACATCGCGGTGAACATGGGTCTGCTTCAGTCCGAAGCCCCGGGGATCAACACTGCCGAAGTGGTGCATCCGGTCGCTGGAGCATTGGCCGGATCCTCCGATACCGCCTACACCTATCACTGGCGCAACGGAACCTCGACCACTCAGCTGCCCCATAACCCGGCGATGAACCCTCCGGCCTCGCAGCCGTTCACGATCGAGGCTTGGTTCCGTCCGACATCCGATCGGCAGAATCCTGGCGCTTGTCCGATGAACAATCGCTACGTCAAGTCCAGCAACCGAACCGGTTGGGTGTTCTTTCAGCGAGCTCCGAACGCCAGCTACAATGGCGTTCCCGGAAACGAGGGGATCGGCTGGAACTTCCGGATGTATACCGGCACGGGTGGCGGTGGGCAGGATGTCACCAGCGGACCCGACCATCCGTACACGATCGGCCAATGGCAGCATGTGGTGGCGACTTGGAGCGGCGGTGAGGTGCTCGAAGGGACCGAGACAGTGATCGGGACATCCTCGCTCTACATCGATGGCGTCCTGGCGGCCACCAACCCTAACTGCAAATACACCGCTAATTCCAGCCAGCCGGAAGATGGCGACCCTGCGAACGCAGCTGATTTCGCCATTGGCTCTTACAACGCGAATTCTGGACTGGGGAACAATCCGTTCGAAGGCGACATCGACGAGGTGGCGTTCTACGGTGCCTTGCTGACTCCGGAACAGATCGCGGCCCACTATGCGGCGGGCATCGATCGCCTGGGCTCAGCTCAGTACGCCAACCTGGTTCTCACCGCTCCGTTTGAAGCGGCGATCGCCGCCTATGAGGCGGATCCTAACCTGCCCAAGCCGACCGATGCCTTGCAACCGGTCACCTACCTGCGACTGGATGACAAGGCGGTGGCTCCCGTGATGAACAGCGGTACCGCAGGCGATCAGGCCGATGGTGCCGTAGTGGTTCTCGGAACCCCTGGCGCCGGCCCACAAGCTCCCGGGTTCCCGGGCTTTGAAAGCGACAACGCGTCCCTGGCCGTGACTGCTAAATCCTGGGTGAACTTGAACAACCCCAGCGTGCTGAATCGTTCCGGCAATCTGACACTCGAGGCGTGGGTCAACTCCGACGCCACGCAGGGTGCGGTAGCGCGGATCATCTCCCATGGTCCGCCCACCCTGAGCGTGTATCCGGCGGAGCCGGTGCGCGAGGGCGCGATTCTGGCGGGATCGGAGGTTTCGCTGCACATTGATACCCGAGTCGAGGAGGGGACTGTGGATTACGTCTTCGGCACTTCCGATGGAACGGACTCTCACGGCGTCCGGGTGGCGGTTCCCGCCGAAGACTTGGGCTCGGGCAAGTGGGTGCATTTGGTTGGCACTTACAACGGCACCGCTTGGACGCTTTATCGCAATGGGGCGGTTGCGGGCACGGCGGCGGACCCGGTCGGTCCCCTGGCGGTCGACAACGGAGGCTGGGGCATTGGGTCGACCGGCAATGGCTGGGAACAAGCCTACGCGGGGTTGATCGACGAAGTTGCCATCTATGGCGAGGCGCTCACCGCCAGCCAAGTGGCGGCCCACTATGGAGCGGCCACCTCTTCCGGTGGAACATTGAGCATCGCGCGCTCCGGAAATCAGGTGACCGTCACCTGGACTGGCGGCGTCCTTCAGGAGTCCTCGGTGGTGACCGGCGGTTTCGCCGACAGCCCCGGAGCCGTCTCTCCGCTGACCATCACCGCACCGACGGCGACCAAGTTCTATCGCCTCCGGTAATCCGGTTGCGAAGCACGTCCTTAGCTACATCAAGGCCGGAGTCCTCCTGGGCTCCGGCCTTTTCTGTTTTCATCCAACGAAGAGTTGCATTCCGACGCAACTTCAACGACAACTGCCGCCCAATTTTTATCTATGGCCAAAGCAAAAAATGAAGCCCAGTTGTTGAGCTTGTTGAAATCCGTTCTCCCGAAGGCGGTGCCGGATGCCAAGCTCGCCCAGAAAATTTATTCCGCCCTCGAAAAGGAGATTGGTGACTCCGAGCGTACCGCGCATTTTGAGAAGTTTTGTCAGAAGGTGGAGCTGCCCGATCTTCAGGCGGCGAGCCTCAGCGAGGTGAAGGAACAGTTCGAATCTTCGTTCGGCAAAGGTATGGTGTCCGTGGTGCCGCACTCGGCCAAGAAAGCTGCGACCGTGGAAGTCATCACGCCGCAGGGGACCTTTGAGGGCGTGATCAAGGTAGGACCCAAGGCGCCGGAAGACGGCGAGGGCGACGAGGTGAAGCCCAAGTTTGTGCCGTTCCCGGTGTGCCTGCCGACTGATCCGGAGTTGGTTTGGCTGCTCGCGCGCGACGAGCGGATGACGCCCGACGATGCGGTGGTGGCCTTGACCAAGGTGCAGGACAGCTTTTGGGAATCCAAGGCTGGCCAGCAACATCTGCAGAAGCGCACCGAGCGCACGTTCCCGGAATTCATCGTCAAGGTGCCGGGCAAGGTGCTCACCGAGGTGGGATTGAAGCGGCATTATAAAGAACCGGAGCCGATCAAGGAAATCAAGGTCCTGAAAGCCCGCAAACACGAGTGATCCTCGGAGATCGGACGAAACGGGAAACTGTCTCCCCTGGCCGGCGGCCAGGGGAGACAGAGGCAAGCGGGAGAACTACTTCTTCTTGGTGACGGCCTGCTTGGCGGCGATCGCCTGCTGCTTCTTGTTATTGGCGCTGCTCGCTTTGGACTGCTTCTGCGAGTCCTTCTTCTGGTTGGATTTTGGGGACCTGTCGCCCATGTGTTTGACTTTCGTTACCGAATTGACCGCTTGACGGAATCGTTGTTTCCCCGTCAACCGCCGCCACCCTGCATGGGTTACGTCCAATTGTAAATGGTGGTGGAGCAGGGGGCAGGAGTGGGCATGCTGATCCGCCGTCTAGAACCCGCAGGGTTCAAAGAGATTAGCCGGGGCGTGGAGCGCAGTGACACCCCCGGACTGTCGGACCTCTATTTAACAGCACCCTGAAAGGCGTGCCACCCGCCGACGATTGGATTGAAGGTGCTAGGTCCGCTTCGGGGTCGTTGCCGGATTCGGCTCCTTGGCCTCGCGTTGACGGGAGAGCGTGTGTTGAACCCAGAGGGCGACAATTCCAGCGAGGCCTCCGATGAAGGCCAGGATCATTACGGTGTTGAGTAGGTCGTTCATGACTGAGTGGTGTCGTAGGCTTCGTTCCCGAGTGAACGCATGGGGAGGGCGAATCCGTTCGCGAGCGCATTGTGTGAGGGAGCCATGTTCTGTGCAAGCCTTCTGCCTGAATCCTTGCGCAATTCCCCTTCGGGGACGCCGAAAAGCTGTAGAGGGCTACAGCCGTCCAAGGCGCTTCGCGAAGGAGAGGGCCCTATGGAGTGCGGCAGCCCTCTGCCGCTTTTGCCGCCCCGACGGAGTCGGGAACCCCGTCCCCCCTTGAATTGACTTTTTTGGATCCTTGATTACGGTAAACTCTGTAAGCCAAAAAATGAGTCCCCCTCCAAGGATCTGATCCGTGGAGGACGCTCCAAAGGAATCGCATTTGGAGCCTGAATCGATTCAAGACCAAGCAACCCGAGGAACAGTAAAACCCCATCCGACCTTATGAAAACACTGGTTCTGACTTGTCTGTTCGCTCTCGCCGCTGTTGGCAGTCACGCCCAAGGATCGTTGACCTATCAGAACACGTTAGGCGTAGGGAAGGAGCGCTACATCCTCCGATGCAATCCTGCCTACGTGCCAGGCACTGGGGCCCCTGAGTACTTCAGGGTGGATGGCTCCGGCTTTACCGCCGAGCTTTGGTATGCTCTAGGTGAGGGAGCTGCGGAGAGCAGCCTAACCCCTGTGCCCGGCTCTCAGGTCGGCTTTCGCACCGGCTCCACCGCTGGGCTCATCAACGGTAAGTCCAAACTCGACATCCCAGGGACCTTCGGTGGAGACAAGGTGACCTTGCAGCTGCGAGTTTGGAACAATGAGAATGGGAGCATTACCTCGTGGGGTGAGGCGATTGAAAAAGGCAGGAGCAACCTGTTCACTCATGAGCTGGCTGGAGTGGATCGGAATGGTGCACCAAAACTTGGTAGCGGAAGTATCGCCAACGGCTTGCAGGGCTCCATCTACCTTTACTGCATTCCCGAGCCCTCGTTGGTGGGGCTAAGCTTGTTGGGTTTGGGCTCCGTGCTCATGGCGCGACGGCGTTCTTAGCATCATGAAGATCACCCTGCTTTCGTTCCTCCTCACCTTAGCTGCCATCGGCAGTCATGCCCAAGGATCGTTGACCTACACCTCCTCACCTGGCGGAGTGGGCAAGGAGAAGTACGTATTCAAACCCGATCCTGCCAATCCCACGGTGGCCAAAGTCGGTGGGGCCCTTGCTGACTACGCCGGCTTCAGTAAAGTCGACGGCACGGGCTACACTGCTGAGCTGTGGTATGCTCTTGGACCCGATCTTCCCGAAACGAGCCTGCGTCCGGTGCCTGGTTCCCAGGTTGGGTTCCGCACGGGGGCCACTGCCGGTCTTTTCAACGGGAAGTCCAAGCTCGACATCGTCGGCACCTTCGGCGGCGATCGGGTGACCTTGCAGCTACGCGTGTGGAACAACGAAGGGGGTAAGATTTCTGATTGGGAGCAGGCGACCGAACGGGGCAAATCTCGGACCTTCAACCACGAGTTGGCGGGGGTTGCGGCGGACGGTTCAATTCATCTGGGAACTGGATCCATTTTCAACGGCATCACCCACTTCAGCTTGGCGGTTCCGGAGCCTTCGGGAGTTCTGTTCGCCTTGTTAAGCGTTGGACTGCTCAGAGTTCCTGCTGGCCGAAAGCGGCTCGCCAAAACGATTTGAGCTTTTCTTACTCAACCACCACCAACCCTATGAAATCATTCGCTCTCACTTGTTTCTTCGCCCTCGCTGCCATTGCCAGCCACGCCCAAGGATCGCTGACGTATCAAACTACATTGGGGGTGGGGAAGGAGAAGTACATCTTTCGATGCGATCCGTCGCTCCCTTTTGGAAGCCTCTATCCCGGCATCAAGCTGGAAGGCGCTGGGTTTACAGCGGAGCTTTGGTATGCCATGGGCGAAGGCGCAGCCGAGAGCAGCTTGACTGCGGTTCCCGGCTCGCAGGTTGGATTTCGCACGGGGTCCACCGCGGGTCTCATCAACGGTAAGTCGAAACTCGATATCGCGGGCACCTACGGTGGAGACAAGGTTACTTTGCAGCTGCGCGTTTGGAACAACGAGGGCGGAAGTGTTACCACTTGGGATAAAGCGTTTGAGAAAGGCCTGAGTAACCTGTTCACCCATGAGTTATCAGGAGTGGACGCGAGCGGTTCTCCCAAATTGGGCACTGGCAGTATCGCCAATGGCCTCGGTTTCTTTGTTATCTGCGTTCCCGAACCGTCGGTGGTGGCGCTGGGCTTGTTGGGACTGGGTTCTGTGCTGATGGCGCGGCGGCGGTCGTGAGATTATGAAGGTCATCCTGCTTTTGTTCCTCCTCACTTTAACCGCCATCGGTAGCCATGCCCAAGGGTGGCTGGCCTACTCCAATACTCCTCTGGGGGTGAGTAAGGAGAAATACGTATTCAACAACGAAGGGGGGACGATTTCCGATTGGCAGCAGGCGAGCGAACGCGGCAAATCTCGAGCGTTCAACCATGAGTTGGCGGGGGTTGCGGCGGATGGCTCCCCCCATCTGGGGACTGGATCCACCTACAACGGGTTGACCTACTTCAGCCTGGCGATTCCGGAGCCTTCGGGAATGCTGCTCGCTGGGGTGGCCGTTGGGTTGTTTGCGGTTCGTTTGAGGAGAATGAAGTAGGGGACAGCCGAGTTCCTCTCACAAAGGCACGAAGCTCGCTAAGCTCTCCTGAGGGGGGCGGGGGAATCGTCCAGCATGGACGACATGACAATGTAGTGTGGGCCGTGCCGGCACATCGGGGGTAGATTTCTACACAGTTTGAAAGCCTTGGGCAGGTCAGGGCTCGAGCGAAATCAGAACTATAAACTCGATGGGATCGATCTTCGATCAAGTCTCGCCCTACCAGTTGGCGCGCGGGCCAGCGGGCCCTTAGGGGTGTAGAAGGAAGGAAGGGCGGGGAATCGTCCAGGGACGGACGACACTAGTGCGACTGTGAAGCGCACCAACATAGCAGGGTGAGAGTCCCTGTCAGGCCTATGTTCACCAGGCCTGTGACTGAAAGTAACTGCGGCGCAGTAATGTGTCCGTGGAGAGCAACTGGAAGTGAACTGCCAGTCCGTAACAATAGAATCCCACGAGGGATCCGCACGTAAACTCGATTCGGCCGGGTGCAACTGGG
>JAEUHE010000092.1 GCA_016793885.1 Verrucomicrobiales bacterium | reverse complement strand
GGTTCCTTGAGTCGGGTGATGCAAATCTCCGAAGCCGGTGGCATCGCTGCGCGATGCTCCGTACTTTTAACAGTTCCGGGGGTGCGAGCACCCCCGGCTAGATCTCTTTGAACCCGGCGGGTTCGGGCCCTGCCGGCAAAGCGTGAAACGCTGGCATCGCCCAGCTTGTCTAGTGGGCATTTTTGGAGGTAAAGATGAGAGCCCTCTACAGCTTACCCCCCCGACGGAGTCGGGGAGACTTTGACTCAGATCAAGGACCCTTGCAGTGGCAGTTGCCCTATGGCTTCGGGTGGAGCTGGATGATAACGGGATTAAGCAAGCAGCATTATGATGCCTCCTTTGAGTCAGTTTAAGCGGTTGGATGTCCGTCCTCTTCTTGCCCGCGGCGAGGAGCCCCTTGGGCTTATCCGGGAGCGAGTGGCGGCGTTACCTGCGGGGCATGGTTTGATCGTGGTTGCCCCCTTCCTGCCCAGTCCGCTCATTGAGCTGATGAAATCCCAGGGGTTTCAGTCCCGGCTCGAACGCGGCACGGGGACTGATTGGATCGTTTACTTCTGGGCTGAAGTGGCTTAACTGCATCTATGGCTCAATCCCCGATCCCTTTACGAGAGATCGCGATCACCAACGCCCTGCGATCCTGCCAGCTCTTTGCCGGCTTGCCCGTGATGGACTTGCAGACCATTGCCTCCATGGTGGTGCTCAAGAAGTTGGTTAAGGGGGATTATCTGTTCCATGAAGGGGAGATTTCTCATGGCTTCTATATTGTTCAGACCGGGGCGGTCAATGTTCACCGGGTGAACGCAGCCGGGAAGGAGCAAGTGATTCATGTGTTTCGAGCCGGAGAGTCCTTTGCGGAGGCCACCCTTGCTACGGATAAGGGATACCCGGCGGATGCGCGGGCCGTCGAAAACTCCGAAGTTCTGTTGGTTCAGAAGCCTGCCTTCCTTGGGCTGTTGCGTCGGCAACCGGAACTGGCGTTGCGCATGCTGGGGGCGATGAGCGCGCACCTCAGGGTTCTGGTGTCGCAGTTGGAGGATCTGACCTTGAAGGACGTTGAGACCCGGTTGGCAAACTGGTTGCTCAAGCGATGTCCGCGACCCCTCTCAACCCATCCGCTCACCATCGAACTGAAAACCACCAAGCGTGTTCTCGCTGCTGAGTTGGGGACGGTCAGTGAAACCTTTTCTCGAACATTGGCCAAGTTTCGGGATCAGAACCTGATTCAGGTCAAGGGGCGATCCATCACGTTGTTGGATCCAGCCGCTCTTCAAAGCTTGCTGCGCCAGCATTTAGGTGAGCTGGAAGTCCAAACTCACTTGCCAGCCGCCGTCCAAAGGGGATAATCGGCACACTTACTACTCATGAACTCATCACTCACACGTCGACATTTTCTCCGTCAAAGCGCGCTTGCCGCGGCCGGGCTCAGTTACGTCAGCCTCGCGGGCGCGGCCTCGGTGCGCCGTCCTTCGCCGAATGAACGTTTGAACATCGCGATGATCGGCACCGCGAATCAGGCGGGGTGGAATCTGAATCAGATCGCCAAAGAGAACATCGTCGCGCTGGTGGATGTGGATGACAAGTTGCTCGCGGCCGCCTCCCAGAAATTTCCCAGCGCGAAGACGTTCACCGATTTCCGCCGGGCGTTGGATCTCAAGGAAGTGGACGCCGTGCTGGTGGCCACACCTGACCACACCCACGCGGTGGCGACGGCGATGACGATTCGCAGCGGACGCCATGTCTATTGCGAGAAGCCGCTGACTCGCACGATCTCCGAGTGTCGCGCGGTGCGCGACCTGGCCCGTCGTCAGGGTGTGGTAACCCAGATGGGGACCCAGATTCACGCCGGATCCAACTACCGTCGGGTGGTGGAACTCGTGCAGAGCGGTGCGATCGGGGCCGTTCGGGAGGTTCATGTGTGGGTGGGGGGAGGATTCGGAAATAAGGAACGTCCGAAGGTCAACCCGCCGGTGCCGGCGCATATTCACTATGAGGAGTGGCTGGGGCCGGTCGCCTATCGGCCGCCTTACAATCCGGAGTATATCCCGTTCCATTGGCGTCACTGGTGGTCGTTTGGAGGTGGCACGCTGGCGGATTTGGGCTGCCACCACATTGATTTGGCGCACTGGTCGTTGGAGTTGCGTACGCCCGAAACCGTTGAGGTGATCGACGGGCCGAAGCCGCATCCGGAGAGCGCCCCGCATTATCTCATCGTTCGGTATCAGTATCCCGCCCGTGGCACCCAGCCTCCGGTAACGCTCACCTGGTATCACGGCGACAAGCGTCCCCCGCAGTTTGCGGAAGGCAAGCTGCCCAAGTGGGGCAATGGCTGCCTGTTTGTAGGCGAGAATGGGCGCATGTTGTTGGCGGATTATGACAAGAACCTCCTGCTGCCACAGGCTGATTTTAAGGATTTCCAACGTCCGCAACCGTCGATTCCGAATTCGGTGGGACACCATCAGGAGTGGATCAACGCGTGCAAGAACGGCGGCACTACCACTTGTAGTTTCGACTACAGCGGGGCGTTGACCGAAGCGGTGCTGCTGGGAAATGTTGCGTTCCGAACGGGCAAGAAGCTGGTATGGGATTCCAAACGGCTGAAGGCGAAGGGATGTCCCGAGGCGGAGGAGTTCATCCAACACCAGTATAGGAAAGGCTGGAAACTCTAAAGTGGAGCGACGTTGCCAACCCATCAGCTGGGGCGGGAGTCTGAGCCCGTTGCTCATTCTCCTGCTGTGCGGCTACTGTTCGATGGGCTTGCAGGGCCGGACCGTCTTGGAGTCGTTCGAGACCGATCCGATAACCCGGGGGTGGGTTCGAGTGGGCGATCTCAGTCTTTTCGAATGGGAGTCTGAGACTGGATCGCTGCTCGCAACGTGGGACTCATCGCGGTCCAACAGTTACTTTGCCCTGCCACTGGGCGGGACTTTGACGCGGCAGGACGATTTTCGCGTCAGCCTGGATTTGACGCCCTTAAGCATCGTGGCGGGGAGTGATCCCGAGATGCCAGGGCCTTTTGAGATGGCGTTCGGTTTTTTGAACCTGGCCGAAGCTTCTTCGGAAGGCTTTATTCGCGGGAATGGGACGGATTCACCCAATCTCGTGGAGTGGGATTATTTTCCCGACACCGGCTTCGGGGCTACTATTGCTTCGGCCTTGGTGGCTACCAATGGCCACTTCGAGTCGGCCTTTACGATCGATCTCGAATTGCAACCCCAAGCGCTCTACCGCATCGATCTGATCTACACGGCGGCCTTGCAGTCGGTGCGGATCCTGATGACGCGCGATGGGGTTTCGGTTGGGCCGATTAAGGAGTTGCTGATGAGCCCTCAGTTTGGAGATTTTCGTGTCGACGCCTTTGCGTTGAGCAGCTACAGCGGGGTTGGACAGGACCCCAACTACCCGGGATCCATTTATGCGCAGGCGCGCGTGGACAACATCGTCATCGAGCTCCCCGATCCGTTTCTGTTTGCTATCCAGGGCGAGGTGAAAGATGGACTTTGGACGGTCAGCTTTCCAGGTCGCGCGCACTGGGCCTTTCAGCTGGAGCGCAGCGCTGATTTAATCCGGTGGCAACCGATCGGCTCGCTGGTGGATGGTAGCGATGAACTTCAAAGCCTGTCCGACCCTCGCCCTGATGCCGTCGGCGGATTCTATCGCGTGCTCGGGGTCCCTCTCCCGGCCTCAGTTTCTCCACCTTGAGGCATCAACCCCAGTTCTGCAGCTCATCCTGAGATTTGATGAACGTGGTAGCCGCCTCGGTGCGGGTATGGACGCCGAGTTTACTGAAAATGCGGTCCAGGTAGTTTCGGACCGTTTTAGGCGAAAGCCCGAGCGCGGCGGCCGCCTCTTTGTCCGTTTTGCCTCGCGCTACTTCAGCTAGCAGACGGCGCTCCTGAGCTGACAATTGATCGAGAGCAGAACCCCGACCATCCCTAGCTTTCGCATCTCTTTCTGCGAGTCTGCGCGTCACCTCCGGATCAAACACTGCCTCTCCCCGGTGTGCCTCCTGGATGGCGCTCACCAGCCGCTTAGAGTCGTTTTCTTTGAGTAAATACCCATCGGCTCCCGCTTCGAGGGCGGAGAGGATGAGATGCTCATTGAGGTAGGAGGTCAGCATGATCACGCGGGTGGTGGGAGAGACCGTCTTGATCTGTCGACACAGCGTGGTGCCGCTGTCCTTGCCCAGCCGAATATCCAGCAGGACCACATCGGGCCGGCATTGCGCGATCGCTGCGATCGCGTCGCTCGCCGTCCCAGCTTCCCCAATAATGCGGATGTCAGCCGAGAGTTCCTCTACGGTGTGGAGGCCCGTTCGAAGGAGCGGGTGATCGTCTACCACGAAAACGCGGATGAACGGCGATCTAGTCATGAGGTCGTGTCTGCGGCTGAATGGCATTGGCAGTGTTGATTAACCGGCTTGGGTAGGAAGAAGCGGCAGAGTCACGGCGATGCGCGTTCCTTGGCCGAGTTGAGAGGTGATCACCAGGGTGCCGTGCATTTCGAGAACCCGTTTGCGCATCGTGCGCAATCCGATGCCGACTGTTTGGAAGTCCTCCGGGTTGAACCCAACCCCGTCGTCCTCGATCCACAGCTGGATGGCCTGCGGGGTCCCATCCAAGCGAACCTGGATGTTCTCGGCTTGGGAATGGCGTAGCGCGTTGGCCAGGGCGGTTCGGCAGATTTGCGTGAGC
The DNA here is from genome assembly GCA_016793885.1 of Verrucomicrobiales bacterium. Taxonomy (NCBI): domain Bacteria; kingdom Pseudomonadati; phylum Verrucomicrobiota; class Verrucomicrobiia; order Verrucomicrobiales; species Verrucomicrobiales bacterium. Next base: position 53,652 of record JAEUHE010000092.1, on the reverse strand, counting down.
GTCACTGCCTGTGCGGTAGTGACCCGCTTCGAAATCTCTGATCGGCTGTTAAAACTCAGGGTGGCGCCGGTGGTTGGTTTAAGCCACTGAACCATAGAGCTGAGGACGTGGTCGACTTGCAGCGGCGCGGCGGGAGACTCGGCTGGTGCGGGCTCGTGGATAAAGCGTCGAAGATCAGCGATGACCTCATCCAATCGCTCCCGAGTCGCGGCGAGGGTTGTTGCGGCCGGAGGCATCGTGGTGCCGACGTCTTCGGCAGTGCGACTCAATCCCAGCTGGATGGCGTAGAGGGACTGTATCGCGCCATCGTGCAGGTCGTGCCCTAGCCGCTCTCGATCCCTTTCCACCGCGGCGATGGTGTCGCGCGCCTCAGTGATTTCCTGCGTCATGCGCTGTTGGCGAAGGTTGCCACGGATCGACAAGCCGATCAGTGCCGAGGTGATGAAGCTAATGCTACATCCTGCCAGCAAAGCCATGGCAGCCAGGCTTCGGGGGGATTCCGCCTCGAACAGCGGGGTGCTCGCCGTTTCCAGACACCATCGACGCGTATACCACGGGATGACCTTAAGTTGTCGGTGCCGGGGATTGTGCGGAGGATTTGAGGCGGGGTTCAAAAGACTTTCCGGTTCGGGGGTCTTGCTCGCATAGAGACGGACGTGAATCCGATTCGAAACGCTGTGTAGATTGTAAGACTTATCGATCATCCGATCAGTGGAGATAAAAACCGCCAGCAAGCCGGTGGCCGCCGATCTGTACAGACTCCTGGTTCGGTTCAGTTCGGCGGCTGGGTCGGTGTACCTCAACCGGCTCGGTCGAGCGAGGTCTTGATGAGATTTATAAGTCGGTATGACAAACCAGAAGCCGTTTTCGAAAGTTCCATTGGTGCGAGCCAGCTGAACCGGTTTCGAACTGACCCACCCCGCGGGCTGGCCGAGAGCAGACTCTAGGGAAGGGTGCCAGTTTGTGGTGTATGCCATGTCGGTACCCAGTGGGACTTTTACGACTCCGGCTCGAGTGTACTGGAATTCCACTGGCAACGCTAGTTTTCGATTCGGACGCCGTTCTGGATCGAATTCGTAGGCACCCTTTTTCAACGTCCGTGCACGCTCGGCATGCGTCTTAAAGTTCGCCGGCTTGATCCTGGGGCAAAACACGGCTTGCAGAATCGAGGGCAGGTTGTAGTTAAAGTCGGTGATCCTATCGCTGCGAAACGACCAGACTTCCAGGGGAAGCTCCTCGAAGAGCGCGCAATGGTCGGCCAATCGAGCAAGCCGTTCCTCATAGCGTTCCATGGTGGTCTCCAGGAGCTGCAGCGTGACATGGGATTCCAGTTTGAATCTCTCCTCGTCCAGTTTCTCTGCCTTCTGCCGTAGCTGCCATGCTAAGAGCGTGGAAACCACCAAACCTCCCAAGAGAACAAGGGCTGCCTTGGCATAAAGGCGCAGCGAGTTGGTTATTCGGGAGCCCATGACGCGAGATCTATGCCCCATTCTCGCGAGAGCGTCGATCGCAAATGCTTAGGGGTATATGCCTCTATTGTTCAGCGAGTATGATCCTGATATCAACTCATGGTGTCGGTGAGGCAGATTCGTGAATTTATCTCAGACTAAGTCTGCTCTGACCACGTTCCGTCGCGCCGTGCCAGATTGCATTCGGGAGCGTGGCGGACAATGAGGTTTCAGGATTTCGGTATGCAGGATTCGTCTGTCGTCGACTCCTCATGCCGGTTGGTGGGGTGGAGACTTTGCAGCCGCGTGGGAACACGGGCACGGCTGGTTGATAGTATGGTGTGGCGTCTTGTCATGAAGTGTAAATTCAAACCAGGAAGCTGGGCTCATGCGCGCGTGCGAGGAACTGGCTTCTTCCTCAATCCGCCTGGCCGCGCGAGTTTCATCTGTGGTCAAGATGCTGCATCCCTCCTGCGGATCCCGGTTTGGTTCTGCTTCACATGGCTATGCCTAGGGCAGCTTGGCTTACATTCCGCCGTTCCCGACAAGAGCGGAGTTAAGCCCAATGTCATCTCACTCCCCAGCGGTGCTGGGTCGATCGAAGGCTTGGGTGAGTCCTTTGAACCGCAGCTCAACACTGGCAGTGCGACGTATGGGGTGAGTATTGCTCTTCCGCCCGGGCGTGCTGGGCTGCAGCCCTCCATCCGTTTAAACTACGATTCCAATGCGGGCAATGGGTTGGCCGGCTTGGGATGGGGACTCGAGTTTGGTTGCATCAAGCGGCAGACGGACAAAGGTTTTCCCGACTACTCCGACGCGGACACGTTCCTATATCAGGGAGAAGAATTGGTTCCGTTGAACAATGCCGGAAGGGACTGGCGCTGCGAGAACGAGAGAGGCTTTCAGAGATTCCGGCAGATCGATTCCGATCAGGACGGGAATGCGGATGCCTGGGAAATGACGGAGCGAAATGGCATTCGACATACCTTTGGACGCTATCGCGGCCAGGCGTCGCGCTGGAGCTTGGTTGAAAATCCGGAAAAGGCTGCCTTGTCCGCTTTCGATCGCACTTATTGCTGGATGCTCGATACCACGGCTGATCTGCATGGCAATATGATCGAGTATGAGTATCTCCCCGGCGTGGGTGTGCTGTATCCCTCACGAGTGGTGTACAACCGTTTAACGGAGGTAGGGCATGAAGTCTTGTTTTTCTACGAAGATCGAGTTGATGGTTTTGACGATTACCGTCCGGCGTTTTCCGCTCGACTCGAGAAGCGATTGCGTCGGATAGAGGTGCGTACCCTAGGGCAACTCGTCCGTGCCTATACCTTTGCGTATGCGTATGCTGAAGGCGATCTCACCCAGGAGCAGTCTAACGCGCAGGCCGATATGCTGGATCTGGGCGTCAGTCTGTTGAAGCGCGTGACTCAGTTGGACCGGTCAGGAGGTGACTCCAACATGCTGCCACCGCTGCTGTTTTCGTATTCGGGACTGAGTCTGCAGCAGGCCGACCAACGATCGCTGGTGTCGGTGCCTCAGCTGGATCTCGCGGACCCGCGTGGCAGTGTGCAGCTGGCGGACCTTAACGGGGATGGGTTGCCGGATCTCTTCGCCACCCTGCAAACGGGTGCGGGGGTATCGCAATCTGTCGCGCTGAATCTTGGTGAGATGCAAGCGGCGGCCGGGCCGCAACTGCAGTTCGCTCCAGCCCGACAAGTGCTCGGGATCTCACCGGTCGACCTGGCGCAGCCGGAATCCGTAGTCCATGATCCCAAAGGAAAGGGGTTGGTGGATCTTTCTAACCTAGTGCCGGACGGTGCCAACAAACGGCTGGAGACCTTCTTGAATCGAGCTCACCTCGATGGAGTGGATCCGGAGCGGCTGGGCTTCAGTCTGCAGGAGTTAGATTCTACTCCATTCATCGCACCGCCGTCGTACGTCAATTTTAGCGAGGCACGAACTCGGCAGATGGACGCCAACTTCGACAAACGTGGAGACTTCGTGAACCTCGAGCCTGGCTTGGGCGGTATGAGGGTGAACACATTCTATCGCTCTCGAACGGGTGCCTGGCTCGAGGGGCTGTCTACGCTGCCGCCTTCTTATCCTTTGGCCAATACCTTTGATGGGCCGGACGGCAAACCTAATCCCTGTGTTCAGTTGGTTGACATGAACGGAGATCGGCTTCTCGATCTAGTGTGCCTGGCACCCGAGCAGGACGGGGGTAGCGTGAGGATTCGAGTGAGTTACTGGCCGCTCTGCGGATTGGGGCGGTACGCCGATGAGCGATCGATGGCACCGGCTTTAGGTGACAGCTTTCTTGTTCCCAGTGCTGACCTGCGCGATGTTCTTATCGAAGACTTTACCGGGGACGGGCTTGCGGACGTGCTGATACTGGATGGCAGCGGCGCTCAGACCCTACTTCAGCTCCGCGTGAACATCGCCGGACAACAATGGTCGCCCATCTACGAGAGGGCGGGGCTTCCGCCTTATCAACCCAGGGATGTTGATGGGCCGACGGTGCTCCGGACGGCTGATCTCAATGGAAACGGATCCGTCGACCTGCTGTTCGTCAATCCCGGCGCGCCCAACTGGTATTACTTGGACCTCCTTCCGGAAGGGAAGCCCAGCCTCCTGAGGGGGATCGACAACTCCCTGGGGAAGCGGACGACGATCGTTTATGGCTCAGCGGCAGAAGACGCTTTACGCGCTCGTGTCTCTGGACACCCTTGGAGAACAGTGGCGCCGATCGCCCTCCAGGTGGTTCGTCAAATCCGAGTACAATGCGGCCAGGACTTGAATGGGGACGGAGGCGAAGACACCGCTGTGGCAGAGTTCAGCTACCGAGATCCTTACTACGACGGTTACGAGCGTGAGTTCCGGGGATTTTCCTTCGCCCAGCGGGTCGACTATGGGGATGACTTTCTTTTTGAACCAGCCACCGGACTGATGCAGGTCAGCGAGGGATGGAATCGAGGCAAGACTCCGACGGGGCAGGTGAGCGGGCCCTCGCTCGTGACGCGATTTCGATTTCACACGGGAGCGGCTGATCAACGAGACAATGATGACTATGGCGACGAGGTTCCCATCGCGACCTTCACCGACGAGTTCACTGAGGTGGGGGGGCGCGAAGAGGAGGCGCTCAAAGGGATACTGCTGGTCGAGGAGAAGGTGGATCCGGTGGTGTTGCACGGGGGGCCCGACGGAGGATTCGATGCTGGCGGGGAGGCTGCCGTGGTGGCGAGCGATACGGCAGCTCAACGGCAGTTGACTCCTTCTCGGTATGTCTACACCCGCTCCATTTCTGATTGGGTGATACGCCGATTGTATCGTCCAGAGGAGCCCTTGTCCTACTTCGCGGATCAAAACGGGGATGGCCTGCTGGAGGACTATCGCGTCCAACCGGCAACAGCGCGGCCTGCCGGACGATTTGCGGCCGAGGGAATATCGACGATGCCGCAGAACGGAAGGAGCGTCTCATTTGCATACGCGCGGGACCAGTGGGTGGAACGGTATGAAGCCAACGGGCTGCTGTCAGTCGATTTCGGATATCCCGTCCGCGCCGCTCGCATCACGCGAAGGACTTTCGACTATGACAATTACGGAAACGAGCGTCTGATCAAGGATTGGGGACGCCTCGATGAGGAGGTGGATGATGAGCGGGTGACCACGACGACTTATGCGCTGGGTGGAAACGCCCTGACGTTGTGGGTGATCGATCGTCCGGACGCAGTGGAGGTCACGGATGAGGCCGGCGTGTTTGTGAGTCGCCAAATTCACTATTACGATGGCGACCCTGCGGTGGGGTTGCGGGGAATCATCCAGTCCCGAGCGCTGCCGCATCGAACGGTGCAATTCACGACCACTCAGGATTCGATTCAGGCCACGCGCGCACGTTTTGACGCCTGGGGAAACATTGTCGAGTCGTTGGATCCCAACGGCAATGTGCGTCGGGTGGAGTGGGATGCGGTGATGAAGACGTATCCCGTTCGCGAGGAGATTGTGGTGGATCCGGCTCGTCCTCCGCTGGTGGCCAGCGTCACCTACGATCTTGGTTTTGGAGTGGTCACGCTGGCGACCAATTTCAACGGGCACCTGACCCGGTATCATTACGACAGCTTTGGGCGGTTGGTGAAGATTGTGCAGCCGGGGGATACCGATGCCCTGCCGACTTCGGCTTTCGAATATCAACCCGCCGATCCGGTGCGGGGCCGGGCGTATGAGTATGACGCCGTCGGCAACCTCTCGCTGCGTTTGGTACCGCTTGGCTCGATGAGCCGCGTGACGACGCGGCAACGGGAGCGGTCTGGGGAAGTGGGGGAGTTTGTCACCGCCCGGTTCTCCGATGGATGTGGTAAAAAGCTGGCGAGCATCGAGGAGTCGGAGACGGAGGGGCGCTGGATTGTCAAGGAAGCGAGCAGTTACAATCTGCGCTTTGGGGTCAAGGGGCTTTGGCAACCGTTTGAGATCGGGAGTCCCGAGGTTCCGCAATTCACTCAGATCTGGCCATCCGGTCGGCCGCCTCTATCGGATTCGCATCAGCCGGAGATCTTGGCATCGGAGATCCGGAGTGATCCGCTCGGCCGGGAGATCCAGACCGTGCTGGTTCCCGAATCGTGGGGCGGTCCGCGGATGTTTTCGTTGACCCAGCATCTACCGTTCGAGACCTGGTTGTTCGACTCGGAAGATACGCGGATCGGCTCCGTCCATCAGGGCACGCCTTATGCGCAACACCGGGACGGGTTAGGTCGGCTGACTGGCGTCGACGAGCAGGTCCGGTTGACGGATTTGGGTGATCCCGGAACCCTGACCAGCTGGAGGACGCGCTATGACCACGATCTCAACGATCAACTGACCCGTATTGAGGACAGCCAAGGCAACGTCAAGACCATGCAGTATGATGGGTTGAAGCGGTTGATCACTCTCAACGATCCCGATCGTGGTGTGATGTCATTCCGCTACGACGACGCCTCCAATTTGAAGGAGTCGGCCGATGCCAAAGGTCAGATCATCCGGTATACCTATGACGGAGCCAATCGGATTCGCACGGAGGATTATCAGGACGGCAATCCGCGCGGGGTTGATGTGGAGTATATCTATGACGACGTGGTACCCAATCTGGATCTGGGGGATGGCACCCGAGGCCAGGCGGAAAACCCGAAAGGGCAGCTGGCCTCAGTCAAGGATCTATCCGGCGAGACGCATTTTTCCTACGACGCCCGGGGCCGGATGGTCTGGGAGGTGAAGCGGATTCCGGACCTGGTGACCGGAGGGTTGTTCAGCTATCGGACCCACTTCGCTTTTGACAGTATGGATCGGCTGCAGCGCCTGACGTATCCCGACGGAGATGAGATCCAGCACGGCTACAATCCACGCAGTCAGCTCACTCGCGTGCATGCAGCGTTGCTCGGGGATGTGGTGCGCTCCATTCGCTATCGTCCTTCGGGACAGCTGGACGCCGTCATCTATGGAAATCAGGCGCAGACTCACTATGCCTATGATCCTCGGTTGCGCCTCACACGGCTGCAGACGACCAACGCGCAGGGCGCGGCACTGATCGATCTGGAGTATCAGTTTGATGGAGTCTCCAACATCGAGCAGATTGCTGATCGGCGTTCCCTGCAGAACCAGGCGCAAGCCGTGCAGCGGTTCAACACTCAGATCTTCGGCTATGACAATCTCTATCGGCTGACCTCCGCTCGATATCCGGGGTTGACCAGCGGTGCCTCAACCAATCAAGCCGTGTATCGCTACGACCGGATTGGGAACATGGTGTCGCAGACTAGCACCATCCTGGACGTCAGCGACGGACGGCCTTTGGTGGACCTGGGGCGGATGGAATCGGGTGGATCAGCAGGACGGTTCCATCGCCTTGGACGCAAGGCCGACGATCCGCCGGGACCGCATGCGCTCACATTGATTGAGAGCTTGCGTCCCGGAATTGCTCCGCGGGCTTTCCGCTACGATGCCAACGGGAACGTGGTCGAAATGGAGGGGTTAACCAATCGCTGGGATTTTAAAGATCGGCTGATTGAAGTGCGGAGCGCCACCCTGCGAGCGGTGTACACCTACGATTACACGGATCGCCGGATCTCCAAGACGGTGTATCCGAGTGACCCGGCGGGAGTGGTGACTTCGGTGGCCTATGTGAACCGCTATTTTGAGGTTCGGGAAGGGGAATCCCTCGTTAAGTACGTTTGGCAGGGGGACACTCGCGTAGCGCGGGTGACGGCTCAGTTCTCGGGGCAGCAGCGCATTCAACGGGTGCGTCTTACGCCGGGATGGAATCATGTTTTTTTGACGGTGGGCGGTCAGTTCCCCCAGTTGTCGCGAGAACAGAATGCGGATGTGGGGGGGTCGGGCTACGGATCTCAGGTGGTGGGTGACACCGGTTGGGTGGAGATCAAACCGACGACCACGGTTCCCGCTGGAGTCACCGCCTGGATTTATGCGCGCCAGGAAACAGTGGTGCTGCTTCGGGGAGCTTCTGCTATGCTCGATCTGGCTCCGCTGACAGGAGGGAGCCAGTTCCTGGGGAATCCCCTCAACGAGCCGATTCGCCTGAGCGCTGATTCGCAGCCTGGATTGTGGATCGCGAGGTATGAGCCGGGGCATCAACGATGGCGGCATCGGTTTGGGAATCTGGAGTTGCAGGCGCTGGTTGGAAAGTCGGATCCGGAGGTGATCTTGCCCGGTCAGGCTTTCTGGACCCGGGGAGGATCCGGCCGCTTGCTCGCGAGCGACACAGCGGCACTCCAGGTGCGCTACTACCATCAGGACCATCTGGGTAGCTCCGCAGTGATCTCGGATGCTGACGGACAACTCGTCAGTGAGACTTCCTACTATGCGTTCGGTCTGCCGCGCCATGAGTTTAACCCGCGGTCGCTGAAGGATCCTTATCAGTTCACTCAGAAGGAGAGGGATGAGGAGAGTGGGCTGAACTACTTTGAAACCCGCTACCTCAGCGGGGCCGTTGGCAGGTTTTGTCGCGTCGACGTGATTGCGTTTTCGAATCCCGGTCAACGTTTGATGGTGCCGGATCGCCTCAACCCTTATGCCTACTGCGGGAATAACCCACTGATGTTCTGCGACCCGTCGGGAATGAATGAAGCGAAAGCCCCACAGCAGAGAGAGTCCACGCCACCGGTTTCGGACCAGGGATTCGCAGGTTCTGGGACTGTTTCACTTACCTTGCAATGCGGCTATCCCTCGCTCGCTGAGACTCACGCCACGGTGAGTCATAGTTACAGCTCTTTGGACGGACATGAAACCTGCGCCAACGTAGGGGCTTCGGCGCTTGGTGGTAAGTTCAATAAGGAATTTCTTAAAGCCTGTTACAACGAAACCAAAGCAGAAGGGGCTGTCGACCTCCTAAACAGTAGCTTCACTTCACCCAAGGCAGGAAAAGCTGCAGGAGCAGGCGATTTCAAGGTTTCCGGGGATGGAACTACCACAGCTACCGGGAACCTCTCCTACGGCAAGGATTTCAAACTTTTGAACGTTGGTAAATTCCGAGTTCGCGCGGGAGGCGACATCAACTGCCAAATAAAATCGGTAATTGGCCAGTCTACTGAGGTTTCCTGCGTTGGTAGAGTCTCAGGAGTTGCCAAAGCCACCTTCCCAATCGGACCTCCATTGGGAGTCTGTCGCATCATCTTGCAAGGACAGGGTGAGCTTTTGTTTAAAGTCAAAACAACCCTTTCCCAGCCCCCTCCTCCTTCACCTGTGCACTAGTGACGACATGCTTACCTTTTCGACATTCAGTGGCTTTGAACGCTCCATGTTATGATCAATGAGACCCAAACACTTCGGGCGACTTCCCTGGTTATTTTCGTGCTCAGCTGGCTCTCTGCTGTGACGGCAGTATCCCAACCCGCCCCCCCCGGCGTCCCCGAACCCGGTCTGGTGATCTGGGGCACGGTGGTGAATGTTCAAAATCCATCGCAGGGGCTTGCCATTACCAGTGCGAGTTGGTCGGTGTCGGACGGCACGCGTACGGCTGTGTTCGATACTGCTTCACGGCCGGCAGTACGGATCGTGAACCAAGGTGGGCAGTCGTTCTATGTGCTCGAAGTGCCGTTCGACACGCGTACGATCGGACCAGTGAGCCTCAGTGATCCGGCGTCGACAGGCGGGCCCAGTTCGTTCGAGCTGAAGTCAGGCAATCCTCCGGTTTATTCACTGACCCCTACGATCAACGGCGTTTTAGCGAGCGTCCGTGCCGTCGATGGTCTCAACACCACCGGCAACGCGGTGCCTATCTCGGGATTCAACGCCGGCGTGCGCGGCCGGGTGATTCGGGTGGATCTGTCGATCCTTCCCCCAGCCGATCCTTACGATGCTTGGGCAGCTGGTTTCTTTGGCAGCCTCAATGATCCTCGGGCGGGCAAGGGCCTCGATCCAGACGGTGACGGTTTTAACAATGAATCGGAATATCTCGCTGGCACCGATCCCAAGGACAAAGACTCGGTGCTAAAGATCCTCACCATCTCACCGGTAGCCGGACAGTTGCAGGTGAATGTTCAGTGGCAGAGCGCTACGGGTAAGAAATACAAGCTGGAGGGAGCCACTCAGGCCGAAGGGCCGTTTAGGGAGGTGGGCGCGGTGGTCCCCGGCACCGGAGGGACTGCGCAAGCGAATGTAGCCCGTGATGCTGCGGAACCGGGCCGATTCTATCGCGTCCGCCTGGTTCCATGAGCTTGTCCCCGGCACCGTAACCCGATTTTTCCATGTCAACCTGCATCCTCCATCGTTGGGTCTCCCGTCCGGTCCGTCTGGGCCTCGCGCTGAGTGCCCTGGCTGTCGCGATCGATAGCGCCCAAGCGGAAACCCAGACTTTCAGCATCGCGTCGCAGTGGAACCTGATCACGTTTCAGGTCACGCCGACCGATCCCTCGCCCGAGGCGGTGTTCGGCACATTGGCTGGATTTCAGGCAGCCTGGACCTACGATGCAGCGTCCGGGTTGTGGCTGCGCTATATCAAGCCCGCTGGCACCACGGCCCAACAGGCCAACGATAGCACCGCCAATACCCTGGTCGCCCTGCCGCCCATCGAACCTGGGCGCGCCTACTGGGTCTTCGCCAATCAGAGTGTTCCCGCGTGGCGGGTCAATGGAACCTTGCCGCAGGGACCGGTGTTTCCATCGCTTAACTTCCAGCCTGGGTGGAACCTCTTCGGCGTGCCACTCGGGAGCACGGGCGTCAGCAATGCCGAGCCGGTGAGTCTGCTCGCTGTGCTGACCGCCGCGGGACTGGATTACGACGCCTTGCTCACCTGGGAAAACCAGAGCTTCCGAAAGATGTTCCGCCCCCAGGGCACTCCCGAACAGCTCAAGACCAATGTGCTGGCCGGACTGCCGCCCGATCTTCCCTTTCCCAAGTTTGATCTACTCAAGGATGCCGGCCGCGGTTACTGGATCCACGTGACGGATCCTGCGGTCTTGCGTCCCCGGCTGGTCACCACCGTGCGACCGGATATCGACGCCGAGCCCCTGGACAACTTTCCGTCAAAGGAGGATTTGAATGTGTCTGGCCGGGTTCGCCCCGCCTCCATTGACGAGCAGGATACCCTCCGTTTCTTTCCGGGTGAGGATGTTCAAACGGTAGGCATTTCCAATGTGGGGGATGCTCAGGGCGGGGGAGGCGGTATTTTGATCTGGTCAGCGGAGTGGATTCCGACGACGGATCCTGCGACAGCGGAGCCCTGGATCCGATTATTCACTTCTCCCTCCGAGCCTGAGCCGCGCGGGGATCAGGGCCAGTTGTTGGACTCGCACACGTTGGTGCGTGGGGTGACCACTCTGGAAAATGACACCGTTTATCTGCGGTTGGATCGCCGTAACCTCGGGCGAGGGGTTCACCGTGGTCGATTGGTGTTAAGGACCAGCGTTGGGGATCGAGAGTATCAGGTGGTGGCCGAGGTTCCCGGGTTGGAGGGTGACTTCAAGGGGTATGCCGTCATCGACACCGTCAGCGGCAAGCGCAACAAGGTTCCCGATGTCGATCTGCTGGTTAGCTTTTACGAAGACAACAAGGTGGAAGGGTTACTCCGGGGAGTGATCGACAGTTCGGTGGCCCTGCTGTGGCCGGTCGATGTGCCTTTGATAGGATATCGGGTAGCAAATGCAGGCAACCGCTTTGTGCTCAGCGGCAGCTATGTGCTGCCGCCGGGGGATCAGAACGGAGAGCCGTATGACGCTTTCAGCGAAGTCGACTCGGCCGCCGGAGTGGACATTGATTGGAACAACAACGGTCGTCTGGATGTGGTCAACCCGTTTCCGTTTCCCATCCAGCGCTCCGTCACCTTCGAGGGATCCCTCGTGAAGGGGAATCCAACGGATGGCTATGTGCTCGAGGGCCGCTACTCGGAAATCATCCACGGCATGTCGAAAGAACCGCTGGTGTTGCTCGGCAACTTTCATTTGGAGCGTCAGTCCGCCCGACCCTTCACGGCCCGTCGATCAGTGGCCTCCGACACCGGCGTCGAGCCGGTGGTTTCCAAGAGGAGCAGCGCCGCCTTGGCGGTGCCTGCGGGAGCCACCCGCATCTCGAATCTGCGATTCGACACGGATCTCGAACTGCAGAATCTGCTCGTTACCCTGCAATTTTCGGCGCCCCTGCCGCATGCCTCGCTGCGCCTGGTTTTGCGTTCGCCGGCCAATCCGACGGCCCGTGAGTTGGTGCTGTATGATGAATCGCTGTCCGCGACGGGGATCAACCCGAAACTGCTCGAGGCGGTCACCTTCCCGCTGGATCGTCCTACCACCGGCGATTTGTTGACATTCGTCAAGTCGGTGGGCAGCACACGCACCGACGGGCCGAATGGCAAGTTTTGGGAGTTGGCCCTCAGCAACCGCGGAAACCAGACTGTTACCCTTCAGAGCTGGACCCTGCGGTTGGAGGGACAGCCGGTGGCTGACGTCTATGGCGTGGTGCGGAATGGGGAAGTTCCAGTGTCAGGTGCAACGGTGGCTTTGAATGGGCTGCCGTTCAGCGCCTATTCTTCACCGTCTGGAGCCGACGGTGCCTTCAAAATTGCGCGGCTTCCCTTGCTTCCCTTGAACTTCACGGCCTATCGGCCGGGGTTCATCGCTTCGGATCCTTCGCAGCCGGGGCTGTCCATCGATTACACTCGGCCGTTCTTTGTGCAGCCGGGCCTGGCCTTCACTGCCCGGGAGCAGCGTTTGTTGGCGCGATTTAATCCCTTGGCTGGAGCCCCGGCCGCACCGGCAGGCGTGGCGGGCTTCCCGGCAGGCACGACCACGGTGCCGTTCGAACTGCAGTTGCGTCCGGATGCGACCGCTCCGCCCTCCATGGCGGCGGGCCCTTCTCAGGCGACCGCGGGATCGACGGTGGACTTCTTTGGCCTCAACTTGACGGGAGAAGCGCGCTGGGAGTTTGGCGATGGCAGCGGCGCGACGGGAGCTTCCGCATCGCATGTCTACCCCAAACCGGGTGCCTATCTGGCTCGTCTCTTTTCGCCTCCTGATGCTCCATCCCCGCTCGATCAGCGGTGGATCGTGGCATTGCCCAGTCCCGGGAATGCCCCTGCGAAACCTTCGGACCTCGGTGGAGCGAGCTCCGGATTGCCTGCTCAGACTGCGGCGTCGGGTTATTCCGCCTATGTGTTTCAATCCTTCGCTTCTTGGGCGGGCGTGATACCGGCCAGCAAGGTGGGCCTCGATCCGATCACGGGAGCGGATCGGTATGTGAGCGATTTGGCACCACAGAGCAGTTTCGTGGTTGGAGAAACGAACGAGTTCGGGGCCGCTTACGTCTCAGCGATGCCGCTGCAACATGCCTACGCTGCTTCGATGGACATCGATCTGGCGCCGCAGGTCGGCCCGGCCAACACCACGGGGCTGTTCGCTTCGGATGGATTTGTGCCGTTGGCCTCGCCGGGGTTTCCTGGCTCGGTGAATCGCAACGAACAGGGGTTCAAAGATGAGGACTTCAACTACAATCACCTGGCCTCCCTCTGGAGCAATACCCGGACCGTTGACGGCTCGCCCGAGTATCTTCAGGACTCAGAGAATGGGCTAATTGTCTGGGGAAACAGTGCGGTGGCTCCGAATCTGAACTACTCCACTCAGCTGTACCAGGCCCGCGACGGCGTGGACTTCACTTTTGCCCGGGACGATGATTCGTATCATCCGCACACAGGGGTGACCCTGCTCGGGGATCTTGCCAAGAACAACGAGGTCACGCACTACCGCATCGCCTGCTCACTCGGTGCGCTGTTCGTGCCGGCCACGGTTACTGCCTCCTCGGTGAAAGTGGCCAAGGCGCGTCGCAGTCAACCTGACAATCCCTTTGATGCGCCTCTGCTGAGTTCCCCTTCTGCGGATACAGGCAACCTTTACTTCCAACTCCGATTGGGCGTGCTGACTTCGGAATAAGGACTTCCTATGAAACCTGTTTGTGTGATGAGAACACTCCGAATCCTCCGTCAGAGCCTGGTATCTCGGCCTCTGGTTGCTGGGGCTTGCGTGGCGGGTTGGACGGTTTTAGGCCTCCAGGCTGACGAGCTGGACACCGCCTTTAGCCGGTTGGTGGAGGGGCGGTCGTACCTGAATGGATTCCCGGAGTCCAAGACCCGTAAAGTGCTGGTGGAGGACTTCTTGGGTTTGAACGGGCGTACCTCCAACCGGCCCAGTCTAGCCGAGACCGTGGAGCTGGCGCTCTCCATCCGTCGTGCGGAGCCTACTGAACCCAGTAGCTTCGTGAGCGGCCAGGCCCCGCGTTCCATCCAGGCCAAGGTGATTGCCTGGGAGGCGTTGGAAAGCTTGGCGACGGGGTATTTATACGCTGGCAATAAAGATCTTCTCGACGGGGTGCGGGTGTCATACCCGGGGAGCAGTTCTGCGAACGACAGTCGTCTGATGCCTAAGGAGGAAGCGACTGTGTTTCCTGGAACCTCTCAAAAACAGCTGACCTATGCTCGCCTCTATTTCCAGCAGGCGATTAAGGATGTGCTGAGTTATGTCGCGGAGGATACCACCGGAGCCTTGCGGGCGGGCAGCTCTCTGTATCCGACCGTCCCCCATTATGTGACGTTCGATGAGGAAAAGGAGGATGGCATTCTGGACCACGATCGGTTTGATGATCCCAACTTCGGAGGGCCAGCGGTGCAGGATCGGGAAGCCAGTCAATCGGTGGCCTATTTGTATGGCAGCTCGCTCGAACGATATGGTCTGGCCACGGTGGGCTATGCCGATCAACTCTGGCGCAGCGCCTATGCGGGTCCGGGTGCTGGAGCTAAGCGTACGGAGGTCGAAAAGAACGCCATGTTGAATCGGGCGGCCGAACTTTTGAGGAATGATGTGCACGCTCAGTTCCTGGCCACTTTGCCACTGGCGGCCCGGCTCAGCGATGGGACCGATGGCACCGTCAACGAATTTCAGCAGGCGAAGATCGACCAAGCCCGCGTGAGTGTGACGGATGCGGTCCGCTTGCGGGATCAGATCCTCGCGGGAGAGAAGCCGACACAAACCGCGTTGGTCAGTGCGTGGGATCCCACTAGCATTCAGATGCAGATTGGCCTCTGTCGGGATGCCTATGAAGCTGCCCGGTTGAAGTGGGGTGGGGACGCTCAGGTGCCGGCAGATGGATCCGTGGCCTACGAACTGGCGCGCACTGAGCAGGCCCAGACCCTCAATGGGGAACGTGACATATCGCTACGGAACTCCTTGGAGACCCAGCTCCTCGAGATCACCGGTGAAGATCCCGACAATTACGGTAACCTCCGGAGTGATGCCGCCCGGGAGGCGTACGTTCAGGCGGTGAAGATGAAATTCGATCGCCTGGTGGACGAACGGAATCCGAATGGGGATGGGCTGCGGGACGGGAGCTTGATGTCCATTCAAGCTCTGCGCCTGATCCAAGCAATTCGTGAGATCGAGGCTAAGAAGGGGCACGTTCGTTCGTTTGTGGAGAGAATCAACATCGAGCGAAAGAAGAGCCTGAATGAGAACCTAACCATCACAGCCAACGCCTTGGTAATCTCGGTCATGGATGCGGTGATTGCCACCGCTGATTCAGTGGAGGGTTGGACCACCACCTGTGCCTGCGGCATGGCATCTGGTGTCAGCCAGACGCTGAAAACCAATCTCGGGAAGCTACTTTCGACTAGAGACATAGCGATTAGGACACTGCGACTCGCCAGCGAGAGAGTCGCGATCAACGAAATCCAGAGTGCAGCGGTCATTAAGAACCTGATCATCGATCAACGGAACGCTGCTGATCAAATCCCCTCCATTTTCGTACAATCCTCAATCGCCAGCGCCGAGCTTCTGCAGTTGTTCAGCCGAGCCAACCGTCTCGTTCAAGACCACGCCTTCTATCAGGATGTAACCGACCGCCTCTGGTACCGGGATCCTTCCCTGGCCTTTAAACTAGAGAAGGCCGAAGAGGAATATCGTGATCTTCTCCAAGAGTATAGGATCGAGCTCTATAAGCTGGCGAGGATGCTCGAGGCTGCCTGGACCGAGCGGTTCCTTAATCCGATCAAGCAAGCCAATGGGAGCACGATCGTTCCGCTGAACAACGGCTCCTTCGATGGCTTCACGGAGGCCGAGAGCGTGTTCAGCATTCCCAACCACACACAGGGCCTGGCCTTCTTCAATGCTCTCAAGGCCTGGGACACCAAGTTGCGGGAGCCGGAATTTCGCGGCGCACCAAGTGCGGTTCTGTGGGACGCAAACTCGTTTGCCGGGCAACCTTTGAGCCTGCGCCGGGATCTCTTCAAGCTCATCGATTACCGCTACGACCTTGCTGGGAACTACTATGTTCAGGACAGCGCACTGGAGCGGCAGAGCATTCAGCAGTTTCGCGCGATTTTACTCGATCTGGCGAATCGCGACGCCGCGAACGCCAGCGGTTTCACCCGATTGCGCATTGATTTCCCGCTCACTTACAATCAGGCCCGGGTTATCCTGGGGCAATCCGCGCCCGTCCCGATTGTGGCTCAGAACCGGCCCGGTGGTGGATTCGATCAGTTCTGGAATCATCGGATCAAAAAAATTGGGGTGAAGATCGTTGGTAAGAACGTGTTTGCCGCCGGCAGCACCGTTCCTATCTCCGTTGAACTCTTTGGTAACGTGGATCGGATCGGATTCTTTCCGGACAGCGTGTTTACGTTTACCCGCTCTCTCTCCACCTTTCAGATCCCCTTGTATCAGCGGGATCCGGACAAACGTTTAGTCGGTGAGCCGTTCTTCGGTACGGGCATCGGCATCCCGGCCGCCATCAGCTCGACACAGGTACCCATGAACGAGGTCGGCGGGTGGCCACTCTTCTGCGACAACTTTGTGCTGCGTATCGGCAGTCAGGGGACGTTGCGCATCGAGAATATCGAGGACATCGAGCTGTACCTTCAGATGGAGGTTGGGTCACCGCCGGCTGTCGCTTGGGGCAATTGATCGGCGATCTGTCCTATCGCTTTCGAATCTGTGTTTAGAACAAATCAAATGGTTAAGCCTATGAAATTAAGCCTGCTTGCTGTTTTCCTTCTGGTGTCGTCGCCTGGTCTGCTTTGGTCGGATCAGTCCGGCCGACTGCTGCCATTCCAAGGCCGCCTCACGGGTGCTTCGGGTGAGGGTGGGGTCGATGGGGTCCGGACCGTCCAATTTAAGATGTATGATGCTCCCGTTGGCGGGCGCTCGGTCTGGAACGGGGAGGTGCAGCGACTTACCGTGAATCAAGGCTTGATCAGCACCGTCCTTGGGTCCAAGGCGAGTCTCGAAGGGGTTGATTTCGGTGCGCCGGTTTATCTCGAAATGACCTTGGATGCCAATGGGGACGATCAGATCAGCCTGGCCGATCCCCCGCTGCTCCCTCGTCAGACTATTTCTCCTTCCGTTTTTGCTGTCGAGGCCGCCAACGCTCGGAAGCTTGCTGGATTTGACTGGAAGGACGTCTTTGCTCAAGGCAGTGACCATCCGCCGACGGCGTTGATCGCCGGTAATCGACTCGTCCCGGCCAGCATCAAGGCTGAACAGATCGCCCCTCAGAGCATTACCGCTGCTTTGATCTCCCCGGCGACCATTACCGGTTCCTTGCTGGCGGAGGGTACCTTGAATGGGCTGAATCTAGCGGCTGGAAGCATCGATATCTCTCGTCTGGCTCAAGCCATTGCGGAGGCTCTCGTTCCACCTGGCACCATCACCGCCTTCGGGGGAACCAATGTGCCCGCTGGCTGGCTTCTCTGTGATGGATCGGCCCTGGATGCGCAACATCCTAAATTCTCCAATCTTTTCCTCTCGATTGGCCAAGCCTGGGGGAATGGCTCCTCCTCTCCGGTTGGAGCACTCTATGTCGCTCTTCCAGCCGGTGACAACCAGACCGATTTTAACCTGCCGGACCTACGTGGGCGTTTCCTTCGGGGAGTGAGTGGAGCAACCACTCGGGACCCTGATCGTGAAGCGCGGACCGTGGATCAACCTGGTGGAAACACCGGGAACAACGTGGGATCTGCTCAAGTAGACGGGTTGGCTAGCCATACGCACACTTACAACGACTTCCGGCCACATGCAACGGAAGGAACAGAGGTTGACGCATACTTGAGCGGATCTAATGATGTACTTTTTCGTCTGGATTCTACGAGAACCACTCGAGCTACCGGAGGAAACGAGACGAGGCCGAAGAATTCGTATGTCCATTATCTCATCAAGTATTGAAGAGGAAAACTCAGCCCGTGTTGGCCACAATGGGTCGGCCCATAGCCTCTAAGTCAACCCAGGTTCGAGAGGTGCGGTGAGGCGTGACGCGGGCTTGAATAACTGGTGGCATCGCTGCGCGATCCTCCGTACTTCTAAGGTTTTCCGGGGGTGCCAGCAACCCCGGCTCATTTCTGTGAACCCTGCGGGTTCGGGCCATCTAAGACCACGCTGAGGAACTACCGGAACGCCCAGCTGGTTTGGTCCACCTTTTTGGGTGACCTTTGCCGAGCGTCCGTTACGCTGGATCCGTGCGAATTTTGGCATTGGATCATGGGACGAAACGTATCGGCGTGGCGATCAGCGATGAACTGAAGATGATCGCTCAGCCGATCGAGTTCATTCCAGCAGAACCGATCGACGGCGTCTGGCTTCGCCTTCAGGCCTTGCTCCAAGAAAAGGAGGTGGAACTGATCATCATTGGCATGCCGCGCAACATGGACGGCACCTACGGGCCGGCGGCCGAGAAGGTGCGTGAGTTTATCGCCGCCCTGCGAGAGAAGATCCCAACCCCGGTCCGAACCTGGGATGAGCGGCTGACTTCGGCACAGGCGAACCGGGTCATGATTGATGCCAACGTCCGACGCGACAAGCGCAAGGAGAAAGTGGATGCGATGGCGGCAGCGGTCTTGTTGCAGAGCTTCCTCGATGTGCAGAGCTGATGAGCGAGGAATTGATCAAGCTGCGGTTGACCATCGCCTACGACGGTACGGACTACGCCGGCTGGCAACTCCAGACCTCGGGCACCGGGGTGCAGGAGCTGATCGAGCGCGCTTGGTCCGAGATGATTCCGGGACAGCATCGACTCCATAGTTCCAGTCGGACCGACGCCGGCGTGCACGCGGAGGGGATGGTCGCTCATATCGAGTTTCCCAAGGAGCGGTTTCGTCTCTCCATGCGCAATGTGGTGCTGGGGCTCAACGCGAAACTCCCTCCCGATATTCGAATCGTGGCAGCAGCCCGGGCACCGAAGCATTTCCATGCTCGGTTTGATGCCTCGGGAAAGCAGTATCGGTATCGGGTGTGGAATCACTGCGCGATGAATCCGCTGCTGCGCCGCTACGCGTGGCAGGTTCCGCGGCCATTGGCTTTGCCGACGATGCGCGAAGCCGCTGGCAAATTGGTGGGCACTCACGATTTTCGATCCTTCGCGGCGACCCATTCCTACGAGATCCCCGACACGGTTCGCACGCTGCGTCGGGTGGAGATTCGCCGCAGCGGTTCACTGCTGACGTTTGTGATCGAGGGGGATGGGTTCCTCTACAAGATGTGCCGCGGGATCGTGGGGACTTTGGTGCAGGTGGGGTTGGGACGGTTTAGTCCCCTACAGATGGCCGAGATGCTCGCGGCGAAGGACCGTCGCATGGCCGGCATGTCCGCCCCGGCGTGCGGACTGGTGCTCCAGAAAGTGTTTTACGGTCGTAAGCCGGCTCGAGCCAGCCGCTCCCGTGAGGTTGAACCAACATCGATGCACCCCGAGGAGGCTGACGAATGAACATTGTTTTAGTGGAACCAGAGATTCCGCCCAACACGGGAAACATCGCGCGCCTCTGCGCTGCGACGCGCTCGACCCTTCATCTCATCGAACCCCTGGGGTTCCAGTTGGACGACAAGCAACTCAAGCGTGCCGGGATGGATTATTGGAAGCAGGTGAAGTGGAAGTGCTGGCCCAACTGGGTTGCGTTCAGGGTGTCGTTGCCGGCTGACGCCAGACTCTGGTTCGTGGAGTCGGGAGGGCCTCGGCATTACGGAGAGGTGCGGTACGGTCCGGATGATTATCTGGTATTTGGGCGTGAGACCGCTGGGTTACCCCGGATGATGCTGGATGAGAATGTGGCCCAATGGGTGCGCATCCCGATGATCAATCCCGAGTCGCGCTCCTTGAATCTCTCCAACTGTGTGGCGATTGTGCTTTACGAGGCCTTGAGGCAACAGGGTTTTCCAACTGTGACGAGGGGTGGCTGAGCCATCCAAAAGCCAGGGAATCAAGTGATATCCCCGGGGGGCACCCTGCGGAACGATTTACTAAGTCCGACGACCTTCCTATGAACTTTAAAGTGGTTTCGTTGATTTTCAACAGGTTGGGCCCGTCAGGAAGGAACACGCCCCTCTCCATGAACTCGCTCCTCTCCGCGCTCTCCGCGCCTCCGCGAGAAAAGATCCCTCCCTGACTCCGAAGGACTGCCGGAATCTCTCGCGGAGGTGCGGAGAGCGCGGAGCGGGGGAGCAACTGGTGAACCACGGATTGCGCGGATGACACGGATCCGCGAAGACGTGGAAGGAAGACCCTCACCCGTGCTCAAGGACATCACAAACCCTTCTTAATCCGTGCCATCCGCGTGGTTAATTCATTCCCGGGTTTAGGTTTATAGGTTGAATTGTACGTTTGCCATTCGCCGGGACACTCCGGTAATGTTTCGGCCGGTCGGGCGGTTGGCGCAGCGGTAGCGCAGCAGCTTTACACGCTGTGGGTCGGGGGTTCGAATCCCTCACCGCCCACCATTTCATTTCTTTTCCTGCTGCCTCCAGACCACTCCCACATGACCACGTTCGCGCGGTCGCCTATTTTGGGCGTTGGGCTGAGGAAATTGGTTTGTGATGCAGGTGTTGGTGCACCGCAGCGATGAACCCCTTGAACAGCGGATGCGGGCGGTTGGGCTTGCTCTGGAATTCGGGATGGAACTGGCTGGCGACGTAGAAGGGGTGATCCTTGATTTCGATCACTTCGACCAGCTTTCCATCAGGCGACGTCCCGCTGAAGACGAATCCCGCTTTCTCGAACTGTTCGCGGTAGAGGTTATTGAATTCGTAGCGATGGCGGTGGCGTTCGTGGATGAGGAAAGCGCCGTAGAGATGGGCCGCCTTGCTGCCAACGGCCAACTGGCAGGGCTGTGAGCCCAGTCTCATGGTGCCGCCCTTGCGATCGACGCCCTTTTGTTCATCCAGGAGAGCGATGACGGGATGCGGACTGTTGACATCGAACTCGGTGGAGTGAGCACCTGCGAGGTGGAGCACATTGCGGGCGAATTCGATGGTGGCGATCTGCATGCCGAGGCAGAGCCCCAGGAAGGGCAACTTGTGCTCGCGAGCGTAGCGGGCCGCGATGACCTTGCCCTCGATTCCCCGTTCGCCGAACCCGCCTGGGATAAGAATGCCGCCCAGTCCCCCGAGAATGCGGTCGGGTCCTTCCTTTTCGATCTGCTCGGATTCGATCTTCTCGATCTCGATACCGCAGTCGTTGGCCACGCCGCCGTGGATGATGGCCTCGTAGACGGATTTGTAGGCGTCGTTCAGGTCGATGTATTTACCGACCACGCCGATGCGGACCCGATGGGCGGGGGCGATGAGTTTTCGAATGATATCTTGCCAATGCGACATGTTGGCCGGGGGCACATCCAGGTGAAGGAGTTTGCAGACCAGGTCATCCAAGCGCTCGCGCTGGAGCATCAGCGGCACCTCATAGATCGAATGGTCTACATCTTTTTCTTCGATCACCCCTTCATACGGCACATTGCAGAACAGGGAGATCTTCTGTCGCAGTTCCTTGTTCAGCGGTTGCTCGCACCGGCAGACCAGGATATGGGGGGTGATACCGATTTCGCGGAGTTTCGCCACCGATTGTTGGGTGGGCTTGGTCTTCAACTCGCCCGCGGCTTTGATGAAGGGGACGAAAGTGACATGGAGGAAGAGCACGTTGCCGATGCCGGCTTCCAACGCAAATTCCCGGATCGCTTCGAGGAACGGCAGGCCTTCAATATCTCCCGTCGTTCCGCCGATCTCGGTGATGAGGACGTCGGCTTTGGATTGTTCGGTGATGTCGTGGATGCGCTTTTGAATTTCGTCGGTGACATGGGGGATGACCTGGACGGTTTTGCCCAAGTAATCTCCGCGACGTTCCTTATCCAGGACGGTTTGATAGACCTGTCCGCTGGTCAGGTTGTTGGTCCGGCTCAGTTTGGTGCTGGTGAAGCGCTCGTAATGTCCCAGATCCAGGTCGGTCTCCGCACCGTCATCGAGAACGTAAACCTCCCCGTGCTGGTACGGGCTCATGGTTCCCGGATCCAGATTGAGATAGGGGTCGAATTTTTGGAGCGCGACCTTGAGACCCCGATTTTCGAGCAGGGTGCCTAAGGCGGCAGCCGTCAATCCCTTGCCTAGCGAACTGACCACACCGCCGGTGACAAAAATGTATTTCATTAGAGTGTTTGCGCTGTCTTATTCCGAACCGTCCGTCCCCGTCTCATCCTCTAGATCCCACCAACCTTAAGGAGCCCTTCCACCCGTCTCACATCTTCCGGAGTATCCACCCCAACGCATTCATAACTGACTTTGGCGACCGCGATGGGGATGTCGTTCTCCAGAGCGCGCAGCTGTTCTAGTTTTTCAGCCTTTTCCAGGTTCGATACCTGGAACTGGACCAGCTTCAACAGAGCGCTGGTGCGATAACCATAGATGCCCAAGTGCTTTAAAAAAACAAACGCCGCCAACTGTTCCTGAGCGGAACCCCCGGCGGCATCTCGCAGATAGGGAATCGTGCGACGTGAAAAATATAGGGCGCGTCCGGTCGCGCTGACAACGACTTTCACTACGTTTGGATTGTCGTATTCCGAAACGTCCTTGATCGGGGTGGCCGCAGTGGACATTTCTGCCGTCGGCAGCAGCCCGGCAACCTCCTCAATGACTGCCGGATCGATGAGTGGTTCATCCCCCTGAATGTTGATAACGGCATCGCAAGGCACTCGGCGGACCACTTCAGCGATACGATCCGTGCCACTGGGGTGGTCGGGGGAGGTCATCTCCACCCGGCAGAAGGGTGCCACCGCCGCACGGATGCGTTCGTCATCGGTGGCGACGATAACCTCTTGCAGCAGGGAAGCTTGCTTACATCGCTCGACCACTCTTTGGATCAGCATTTTGCCGGCGATTTGAACCAGAGGCTTGCCAGGAAAGCGAGTGGATCCGAAGCGGGCGGGGATAACACCAATGATCTTCATTGGTGGGCTGATTTAGCCCCTGCAGGGCTGGACGTCGAGCGTGATTACCAAAAGAAGGGCGGAATCATCCCTTTCGCAGTGTTTTCAGGAGCAGCACGGCTAAGTCCAAGGATTGGGAAATATCCTCTTGAGTCAGGAAGGTGGCTGTAACCAGGTAGCCCGGGTAGGTGAGGATGAACGTCGCCGAATAGCGATATTCCCCGGCTGTGGGCGGTTTATCGACAAATCGGGCATCGGTGAACGTGGCGTAGATCCCGATGCAGTGATCGGAGCGAAAGGATTGGGAGTTCACCTGCTTCTCGACGGCGTTCTTGAGCATCGGTTTGGTGCCGTTGATGAGAATTTTTTCGAGATCATCCACACGATCCAAGACCGTGTTTGGCTTGGTGGGGATGAGGGAGATCATGAGCACGGTGGACTCTTCAGGGTTGACCAGACGCAGAGTCGCAACGGGCATGTCCGCTGTTGTTTGCCGCTGGCTCTTCCATCCTTTGGGATATTCGATGGAAAAGTTCTCCCCTTTGGCGGTCTGGAAAGTCTCCTTGGTGAGATCCGAGGGCGAGAGCGGCCCGGCGAGAAGGAATGGTAGCATCAACAGCGGGAGCAACGAATAACTGAGAAAGAGTTTCCTGCGCATGAATCCTGGCTGGTGCCGCCCATGTGGGATCAGCTTCAGCCAAGAATGTAATCGGCCGCTTGAGAAAGTCCTTCAGCGACGAAAGCGCCGCGGAGTTTCTCCCCGGCAGAGCGCTCCACCTCGCGGCCGTATCCGGTACGAACCAAAATCGACTTGTGCACACCAGCATTCCACCCGCATTCGAGGTCGATGAGCTTATCGCCAATCATAAAGCTGGAGGCGAGATCGACTTGAAACTGGTCGCGGGCATCCAGCAGGAACTGGGGGGAGGGTTTGCGGACTCGGCTGGGCTGGTCGGGGGCCTCGGGAGCGATGTAAAAGTGGGTCAGGGTCACGCCCTCGCGGGAGCAGTCGGCGATCATCCGCTGATGCACCAACTCCACATCCTGCAGGGTGAAGTAGCCCCGTCCGACCCCGGACTGGTTGGTGACAACGATGAGCAGAAACCCCGCCTGTTGAAGTCGTCGGAGCGCGGCGAAGGCCCCCGGGTAGAATTCGACGTCCTCGGGGCGGTGGAGGTAATTCTTTTCCTCGATCAGCGTGCCATCACGATCTAGAAAGACGCCGCGGATCATTTTCGAGGCTCGGCTGCCTCGACGGCGTCGCGAATCAGCTTCCGGAACGCCTCGATCCCTTCATCGAATCCGGCGGAGATGGGCAGGACGGGGGTTTTACGGACTTTGCGTTTGAACTGTTTGAGATTCGCTTCGGAGGCTGGCTCGTCCATCTTGTTGGCGACGACGAAGCGGGGTTTGTTCAGCAGCTCTGGATCGTAGAGTTCCAATTCGATGAGCAGCTTTTTGTAGTCGTCCCAGGGTTCTCGGCCATCGGTGCCGGCCATGTCGATGAGCAGGATGATGACCTTGCAACGTTCGATGTGACGGAGGAAGGCGTGACCCAGGCCGACGTTGTTGTGTGCGCCTTCGATCAACCCGGGCACGTCGCAGACGGTGAGCCGGCGATAATCTCCGGTGTATTCGACGATCCCGATCTGGGGAGTTAGGGTCGTGAAAGGGTAGGGGGCTACCTTCGGGCGGGCGTGTGAAATAGCCGATAGCAGCGTGGATTTACCGGCATTGGGATAGCCCACCAGGCCAACATCAGCCATGATCTGGAGTTCGAGCAGGAACTCGCCTTCGTCACCGGGTTCGCCGGGTTGGGCGAATCGGGGTGCCTGAAGCCGGGAGGTGGCGAAATTTCGATTGCCCAATCCGCCGCGGCCACCTTGGCAGAGCACGAACTGCTGGCCGTGCTCGGTAAGGTCGGCGATTCGTTCGCCCTTACGCTCATCCTGCTTGCTGGCGGGCTTCTCCTCCTCCTCGAGATTCATCTCGTAGGCCATCTCACTGCCACTGCGGCGGAGCACGGGACGCGCGCCGGTAGAAATGGGCAGTCGGGGCGGTGTCTTGGCCTGGGAGGAATCCTCGTCTGCTTCCGCGTCGTCGTCCTCTTCAGCCTCGGTGGAAGAATCCTCGTCATCCACCGTGAGTCCGGGGATCACTTTAGGAGTGAGCCGCCACACGATGGTTCCGCAGGGAACCTTGACGATCAGGTCCTTGCCGGCATGGCCATCCATGCCTTTACCCATCCCGGCCTCGCCGGTTTGAGCGATGAGGCGGGGGATGTAATACTGCTGGATGAGGTTGTTGAGATCGTGATCGGCCTGGAGGATGACATTTCCCCCGCGTCCTCCGTTTCCGCCGCTGGGTCCTCCCTTGGGACGGTAGGCCTCCCGAGTGAACGCGACACAGCCTTTGCCGCCGTGTCCGGCGCGGGCGTAGACCTTGATCTCATCAATAAACATTTGGGGGGAAAACAAAAAAGGCGAGGTTGCTCACCTCGCCGTGTGAAGTGGAAAAAAACGGACTAGTTGGCGGCGGGGGCTGCGACGGGCAAGATATTGACCCGGCGACTACCCTTATCGAACGTGACACGACCTTCGGTGAGCGCGAACAGCGTCCAGTCCCGACCCGTGCCGACGTTGAGGCCGGCGACGAACCGGCTGCCGCGTTGTCGGACGATAATGCTGCCGGCGGTGACTACCTCACCACCGAAACGTTTGACGCCGAGCCGCTTGCTTGTGCTGTCGCGTCCATTACGAACGCTGCCTTGACCTTTCTTATGTGCCATAAAATCAGCTGAAAAGTGTTGCTAAGAAGTTAATCGAGACGAATCGGTATCGATTAAGCTTTGATTTCTTTGATCTGGACGACGGTCAGTTCCTGACGGTGGCCCACCGTACGATGGTAGCCCTTGCGGCGTCTCATCTTGAAGGCGATTTTCTTCTCGCCCCGCACATGAGCAACCACATCAGCCACCACGCGAGCATTGGTCACCGTGGGCGCGCCCACAATCACCTTGCCATCCAAATTCACGAGCAGAACCCGGTCAAACTCCACCGGTTTACCGGCGTCCACGGCCAAGCGTTCGATTTCGAGCTTGTCACCCGCGGCGACCCGGTACTGCTTTCCTCCGGTTTCTAAGACTGCATACATAGTTTTTGCCCCTCAAAAGGGACGCGCAATCTTTCATCTCGGAGGCTTTCTGTCAACGAGTCTCTTTATAAATTTCGCAAACCTTTCCAAATTACCTCTTGCCTGTCTTGGATCCGCTTCTTATATTGCGCGCTCTTTTTCAGTAAAAGACTAAAGATTTTTATGAGACGCCCCCGTGGAAATAAGACGAGAAAAGCCGTAGCAAAACGGTTCAAGATCACCGGCACTGGCAAAGTGATGCGTTCGCGCGCTGGACGCCGGCATCTTCTGGCTCACAAGAGCTCGAAGCGGCGGCGATCCCTTGGCACTGCCAAGCAGGTGGATCCTACTGATACGTATCGCATCACTCAAAACCTGCCGTTCAGTCACTGATCGAGTGCCTGTGGCTGGCTGAGACCTTTAACATCACTGACTTTGTTTCAATTCGACTAACGATTCCGACCTATGCGCGTCACTAACGCTCCCGCTTCACGTCGCCGACGTAAACGCATGCTCACGGCAGCCAAAGGCTTCCGCATGCGCCGCTCAAAACTGTACCGCTACGCTTCGGACGCCATCGACCATGGCCGTCAGTATGCCTATCGCGATCGCAAGACCAAGAAGCGCAATTTCCGCGGATTGTGGCAGGTCCGCATCAACGCCGCGGCTCGTGCTGCCGGCATCACTTACAGCCGTTTCATTGAAGGTTTGAAAGCGGCCAAGGTCGCTTTGGACCGCAAGGTTCTGGCTGAGATCGCCGCCACCGACACCGCGGCGTTTGGTGAGTTGGTCAAGGTTGCTCAAAACGCCTTGGTCACCAAAGCCAAAGCGGCCTAAGGCCCTGGGGTTGGAGCAGCTTCCGAGCTGTGCAGCCTGGGAAATCTTTACTGGCGGGCGACTTCGCTAAATGAGGTCGCCCGCTTTTTTTGTCCCGCCGAGGCGGGCTGTGCCTTCGTGAGCATCCGGACCTAGTCTTGACTCGACGCTACTTTTCCAAACACTTACCGCTGCCAATTATGTCGTTGATCGCTGATATCGAACCGCTGAAAGCCGCGGGCTTGGCGGAACTCCAAGCTGCGGGTGACCTGGCCGCCTTGGAACAGTCCCGAATCCAGTACTTGGGCGCGAATGGACGCTTCACCGCCTTGATGAAGCAGTTGGGTTCTTTGCCGAAGGAAGAGCGTCCCGCGGCGGGAAAATTGATCAACCAGGCCAAAGTCGAGCTGGAATCCGCTCTGGAGAGTCGCCGATCGGAGCTGGAGTTGAAGGCTGCGCTGCCGTCGGAGCCGACCGATTTTACCCTCCCGGGCCGCCGTCGTTCACTCGGTCGCTTGCACCCCCTGACTCAAGTGACGGAGGACATCGTCCGAAGTTTTCGCAAGCTGGGCTTTGCGGTGGCCGATGGTCCGGAGGTGGAGGATGAGTATCACTGTTTCGATGCGCTGAACACGCCCGCGGATCATCCGGCGCGCGACTTGCAAGACACCTTCTATCTGAACACGCCAGCGCGCCCCCTGCTGCGCACCCATACGTCTTCCGTTCAGATTCGGGTGATGGAAAAGCAAAAGCCACCGATCCGCGTCATTGTGCCGGGGCGTGTCTACCGACGTGACAATGCGGATGCCACCCACAACCCGACATTCCACCAAATCGAGGGGCTCTACGTGGATCAGGGGGTTACGGTGGGGGATTTGAAAGGCACCGTGGAATTTGTTTTTCGCGAGTTGTTGGGCAGCGATGTGAAACTTCGCTTCCGTCCTCACTACTTCTCCTACACCGAGCCCAGCTATGAAATCGATTTCACCAACGCCTTGGTGAAGAAGTTGGGCAAGGACTGGATGGAAATCGCGGGTTGCGGCATGGTCCATCCTCAAGTTTTCGAGAACGTGGGCTACGATCCGGAGCAGTGGTCGGGGTGGGCCTTTGGCTTTGGCATCGAGCGGTTGGCGATGCTCCGTTACGGGGTGAACGACATCCGCCTGTTCTACGAGAACGACGCGCGTTTTCTGGGGCAGTTCTAGCAGCCTGTCGGACTTGTCTCCACCGGACGTGAGTCCGGCTTTCACCTCATTTGTGCTGAGGAATGACGCAGGAAACACCGCGACAGGCTGCTAGATATTTTTCCTGCGGAAAAAAGAGTCGGTTTTGAAGAGTGAGATCGGGTTTCCTCACCCCGACTCCGAGTCGGGGTGATTGCTAGCAGGCCGGCATCCAAAAAACCCAGAGCTCGCACAGTAGCCCGGGCGGGGACCCTGCAGAACGATATTCTAAGCCCGACGGCCTGCTAGGCTTGCAGCCCCGGCAGGCTTACTGGATCACCGACGCGGATTCGTTTCCCCATTTGCCCCGATGCGATCTGTGTGTTGAGGGCAAACCGGTAGAAATGGTCGAATCGGCTCCCTTCTGCCCACGAGGGAAGCGTCTCTTTCCGACGTTGTGTAAATTGCTTTTGAAACCCCGGCAGCGCGAGTCCGCTGACGGTATCCCGAGCAGGGACGGCGCAGCGTTGACAGGGGTTTACCCCGAGCAATTTCAGCTTTCCCACGTGGAAGGGCACCAGACTGCCCTGTTTGGTAGCTAACCGATCTTCCCAGAACACGGGCGCTTCACTGATTTCGAGATTCGTACGAAACCGGCGTCGTATTTCATCGATGCCCAGACCAAACCAACTTCCCACCTCTGCCATGCTGGCTTCGCCCACCACGGTTGGTCCATTGGCCTCGAGATCATCCGGAAAGCCCTGTTCGGTGTCCCGAATGAAGCGCACGGGCTGGCCCAGCGCACGATCGAACCAAGCTTGGATTGGCTCTGGAGTTGTGAGAGCGAAACGTTCCGGGGGGGTGTCGAGGGTGGAAAGACATACCGTCGCGCATTGCGGGTCGAATGACGCACGGATTCGGTGGAGGTTTTCGTTGCGTTTGGCGTTGATGAAGTTGCCGTCGGCATCCACCAGGGCCCATTCGCGATCATGGCGAAGGCTCCCGAGGGCCGTCACCTCGGCTTCAGGCACTTCCAGACCGTCGAGCGATTTGATCGGATAGAGCAGGATGCGACTCAGCTTCACGAGGTTGAGTGTCCCTAGAAGCGGGTCGAGAGGCAAGGCGGGAACCCCCCCCACCTCCTGTCTTGTCAGTTGGGATCGGAAGGTAGATGCTGGGTCTGCGGGATAGGACTGACTGATGAAGATATCCGATGACAAGTCATCCGAGCTCCCTCAACCACGGTGCTTGGTTGAGGGTGTGGTGCAGATTTTGGCCGTAGAGCCTCGTATTGAGGCGGTTACCGTTCGGCCTGCGGATCATTCTGTGTCGATTGCCACGTTGGGACAGCGCGAAGATCCCGCTTTGAACGAGCGTGTCAAAGGCTTGGTGGATCGCCTGCAGCTGAGTGAGGAAGGTCAAAACTGTGGGCTTCTGACGGGCAAGGGGGATTGTTCGAAGTGCGAGCGGCCTCCGCATGCGGGTATCTTTTCGCAGATCCAAGTCACTCAAAACCCCCAGGCCACCACTTTGGCTCGAGTGAGTTGTCCGACTGCCCCGCGGTTCTGGCATTGGAAATCCCTCCCCCTTCCCAAACTCGTTCCGCGCGAGCTTGAGATTCACGACGATGATGAGCATTTGGATGAATGGAAGGGACAACTGGTGGCAGCCAGTTTGGCGGGCATCTTCACGGTGGGGGCGATTTTCGGACCCGCGCCTTGGGCTCCGTGGCTGTTCGTAGGCGCCTACTTGGCTGGCTCGTGGTTTACGGTGGTTGAGGTTTGGGAGCTGCTCCAGCAACGACGACTCGATGTTCACTTCTTGATGCTCGCGGTGGCGGCTGGCAGCGCTGCGATTGGAGAGTGGAAGGAAGGCGCGATCCTGCTGTTCCTCTTCTCGATGGCCGGTGCTTTGGAGCATTATGCGATGGGGCGCACCCAGCGTGAAATCAAGGCGCTGCACCGGGGGGCGCCTCAGGTCGCGACATTGCTGGACGAACGTGGTCAGGAACGGGAAGTGCCGGTCGACCGGCTGGTGGTAGGCCAGAAGTTGCTCTTGAAGCCCGGAGCACTGTTTCCGGTGGATGCGGAGGTCACCAAGGGCGCTACCGCTGCCGATGAATCCAATCTCACCGGAGAATCCGCCCCGGTGGAAAAGCAGGTGGGCGATACCGTGCTGGCTGGCACGATGAATCTGTGGGGAGCGGTGGAAGCGACCGTCTTGCGGCCGGCTGCTCAGAGCGCTCTCGAGAAGATCATCCGGCTGATCCGAGAAGCCCAGCATCAGAAGGCGCCCTCGCAGCGATTCACGGATCGATTTGGGACCGGCTACACTTATGCGGTCCTCGGGCTCTCCTTCGCGGTGTTTCTCGTTTGGTGGCTGGTGCTGAAGACTCCGGCTTTCGTTTCGACGGAAGCGGTCAAGAGCGCCTTCTATCGCGCCATGACGCTGCTGGTGGTGGCGTCTCCTTGTGCGCTGGTTCTTTCGATCCCCTCGGCGATTTTGGCGGCGATCGCGTCGGCCGCCCGGCGTGGCGTGCTGTTCCGCGGCGGAGTGGCGGTGGAGAAGCTGGCTGAGGTTCAGCGAGTGGCTCTGGACAAAACGGGAACGTTGACCACCGGCGAGCTGCAGGTGGAGACGGTGGAGAGCTATCCGCCCGGCCGGGAGGCGGAGGTCTTGCGCTGGGCGGTTTCTTTGGAGCGGTTGTCGACGCATCCACTGGCGCGTGCGATCACTCGGCATGGCAAGAAGCAGGGCATCGTTCCGTATGAGTTGGAACATTTCCAATCCGTGACCGGAATGGGGCTGCAGGCCGACTATCAGGGGAAGCAGGTGAGGCTGGGGCGTCGCAGTTGGTTGGAGTCCACCCTGGGAAAAGCTGGTGCGCAGGGGGACGCGAAAGTGGCGGCTGAGCCCGGGCTCTCGGAGGTTTGGCTGGTGACCGACGATCTTAAGGGGCGGGTGGTGATGCTCGACCAACTGCGGGAAGAGTCCCGCCGGGTCATTGAAGCGCTCAACGAAGCGGGGTTGACTCCCGTGGTTTTGACCGGTGATCGCGAGTCAGCGGCGCAAGTCTTGCGCGATCGGCTGGGGATCCGCGATGTTCGAGCTCATCTGAGTCCGGAAGATAAAGTAGCAGCGATTCGAGAGTTCACCGCCCGGGGCGAAAAGGTGGCGATGGTGGGGGATGGGGTGAACGATGCCCCGAGCCTGGCGGCGGCTCACGTTGGAGTGGCGATGGGAGCGCGAGGATCGGATGCCGCGCTCGAGCAGGCCGATGTGGTCTTGATGCACGATCGGCTCGAGAATTTTCTATTCGCTTACCGCATCAGCCAGCGGGCCAGGAAAGTGATTCGTCAGAACCTGGTGATCTCGCTTGGCACCGTCGTGGTGCTGGCGACTGGAGCTTTGTTCGGGCTGATCCCCTTGACCGTGGGAGTGATCGGCCACGAAGGCAGCACGCTGGTGGTCGTGTTTAACAGCCTGCGTCTGCTTATTTCCCCTCCGGAGCACCCGCTGGAGAAGCTGAAGTCGGGGGCGTCGTAGGCGGCTTCGGATTCGGAGTCGGAGGCTTGGCGGTGTTGAGCGGCGAGTTGGTCCTGGTGGATTCTCGGGCGAAGACGGGGTTGGCTCCTTGTCCGAGCTTCAGCCAGCCAGCCGGGCTTTCCGAGATGCGGGGGGAGGTCCTTGCGATCGTTGGCAAGGGGGCTGCGCCACTGACTCGGCCGCTATAGACCGCTCGCACAAAGCCGGCTTCACCCGGCTTTTGCAGATCGACCTGGCAGATGAATTGGTCGCCGGAGATGGATTGCAGTCCGCTCCGAACCCCGACGATCACGCCACCATCGAGCGGGTCACCCCGTCGCACGAGTCGCCTGACCGCCCCCTTTTCCCACAAGAACAAGTTGAACTCGGTTCCCTCCATGGCGCCCTCGAACAACACGCGTTCTCCTTCCACTGAGGCATAGTTGATCGCTCCCAGCGCACGTCCTTGTTCATCCGAAAAACTGGCCTCGTTGACCAGCGTTTCCACGCTGGACCCGTCGAGGCGGACGCGTCCGATCGATAGCGTAGTGCCGAAGCTGGTGAAGTAGACCCAGGGATCTTCGACGGCGGCCAACAGTGCACCGGCGTAAGGTTGGGAGCTTTTTGGCTCGCGGAGAGTGCGGTCGATCAGCGGTTTGATCTCGTTGTCGACGGAGCGGTAGATCCCGGATCCGGACTGGGAGTAGCCTGTGAACACCACGCTGCCATCTTGGGCGACGCAGGCGTAGCTAAAGTCGTGGAAAGGGACGCTGGTTCCAGGCATGGCAGTGGCGCGGTCGGCCACGCGCTGGATGACATTCTTATCAGCTCGGTAGACCCCCTTTTGGTTGTCACTTCCGTAGCCAATGAAGACCACGACATCGCCGCGAGAAACGGGGTATTGCAGGCGGTCGAAGTTTCCGATCCCGTGGGGGATCGCCTGACCCGCCTTTACCCAGGCTTTGGAAAGTCTGCCCAAGGAGGTTCGGTAGAGGCTGAACTCCGCTTTGCGGTTCTTGCCGACGAAAACCATGCCGGCATCGTCCGATCGCAGATCGTAGTTAAGCCGGTCGCTATCTCGCTGGAAATAGACGAAGGTTTCATTGGCCTCGGGGATCCAGTCCCCGCTTCGGATGGTAGGCTTCACCTCGTGGGGAGTGCCTTCATAGATGGCTCCATCGGTTGCAAAGCGCGCCACTCCGTTCCGAAGCGAGGGCAGTCCCAAACTGGCTGTGGCGGGGTTGCGCGTGGGGGGCGAGACTCGCGCGAGTGGTACGGTTTTAGAGGTCGGTTCCGTTCCCTCAGCGGAGCGCAGGGTGGGTGCCAGCAGGGGCGACACCAGCGTCAGAGTTAAGGCTGCGGCTGTCAGGCTGTGGCCGGCAATTCGAATCAGAGGCATCTTCATGGTTCCGCGGTGGTTGTTCCGGCGGCTTGCTGGAACTGGGCACCTGGAGGAACTATCGGCCGATGCGGCCGGGCCTTGAGAACCGGGGTTTTAGGAACTGGCGCTGGTGTAGCGCTTGAGAGAGGCACGCCAGACGATTTCCGAGATTACGGCGCAGATGCCGCCGATCCCGAGCAGCCACAGCACCTCCAGGGGGTTGGAGAGCCGGTTGGCGAGAACCTTCACCGGGACGTTGGAGACGAGCGTCATGGGGATGACGAATGTGAAGACCACTTTGAACACGCCCCGGAAGGTCGAGTCGGGGTAGCGGGCGATGTTGAACAAGTTGTAGTATCCCCAGACGATGCCCTGGGCTCGCACCGTCCAGAAACTGATGGCGGAGAGCAGAAACATCAGTGAGTAGTGGATGAGAATTCCAGCAACGCACAGAATCAAGAACCCGGCCACCTGGCTCACGGAGGGGATGCGATTGAGTTCGCGCAGCGCGTAGATCATGACGCCTACGGCGCTCGCTGCATTGACGAAGCCCCCCAAGTCGACCTTTCGCAGCGACACGATGAACCGCGTGTTCACCGGAAGGAGAACCATAAAATCGAGTTTTCCAGTTCGGATCAGCTCTGACAGTTCGGAGCAATTCGTGAAGAAGAATGCTTGAAAGAGTTGCTGGATGAAGTGGCTGGCTCCGATTAGCAGCACCGCCTCCCACTTGCTCCAATCGCCGATGCGGTCGGTGTGCTGGTAGATGACGGTGAAAAAGCCGATCTGGAGGGCGAACCAGAGCAGTTCGACCACGATCCAGAGGATGAAATTGGCTTTGAATCCCATCTCCCGGATGACGGAGTTCTGCCACATGGCCCAGTAGATCCGAGCGTAGCGTCGAACCAAGCCCTGGGTCTCTGGAACCGGCGATGTGGGTTGGGACGGCATGGTGTGGGACAGCAGGTGAGGAGTGTCAACCTCCGACGGCCTCGTAGTGGCGGATCCCCCGGCTCCATACGAAGCGGGATAGCAGGTAAGCAGCCGCGACCCAGGCAGCTTGGATCATCAGGCCGGCGACGAGTTCGGTTCCCGTGGTGCGCTCGAGATACACGTTGACTGGAAAATAGAGCTGATAGGGGAAAGGGGTGCACATCAGCAGCTGATGCAGCCAGGGCGGCAGAATATCCAAGGGAAAGAGATGCCCGCCGGCAATGTACTCAAACGCGAAGGCGATGAAGATGAGGGTGCTGACCTCTTGCAGCCAAAAGGCCAGCAACGCCATGGAGTACGAAATCAGGAACTGCAGCGCAGCGGTCATGGTGACGGACAGGCCAAATGCCAGCCAGGTGATCGGATCGGCGGGGAGATAAAAATACTCCCGCTGGAACAAGATGAAGGCGAGGACCGGGAGGAGCGCCATGGAGGTGTAGATCAAGCGTCCGGCGATGAACAACGCGAATCGATACGCCTGATAGTTGATGGGCTTCAGCAGGAACTGGCTAATTCCGCCGTCTTTGATATCGGCGGCGATCTGCCAGTCGTCCTCTGCGACGGCGGTGAGCATATCCACCAGGGTGATGACCAGGTAGTAGCTGATCATCTGGCCGAGAGTATACCCATTGATGTTGGCTCCCTTGTCCTCGTAGATCGTGCGCCACAGAGAGATGGTGGCGATCAGGGGTATGAGACCGAAAAGACTTCGGAATAGAAAATTCACCCGATAGACCAGGGTGTTCTGAATTCCGACATTGAGAATGTGCCAGTATTTTGCCATCGGCCGCGAGTCACCGCTCGTTGCGGAGGAATTATGATCGCCAATGTTCGGAGAACTCCAGCGTGAATACGTCGAGGGACACTCTATGCTGAGAGGCCCTCACCGGGGTTAATCCTCCGTGTGCAGCGGAGCCTCGCGCCGAGGTGGGCGCCACGGAGTTTCGCCACCCCATATCGCAGTGTGCTCCGCGCTCTACCTTCCCAGCCTCGCGCCTAACTCCGCCAGGTCCGCGGACATCTGAGCCGCGGTCGTGTAACGATCCTGAGGATTCGGCTCACAGGCGCGGATGATGATGCGATTCAGTTCCATGCGCGCGGTGATATCCTCCGATTCATAGAGGGCGGTGGGAAGCTCCGGGAAGCGGCGGCGATCCAATCCCATGCATGCCTCATAGAGCACCTTCCCCAGGCTGTACACATCGGAAGCGGGCGTGCCGGGACCTTCCGGCGCCATGAACCCATCGGTGCCTAAGCGGGAGACATCCTGTGCGGTGGATTGGATCTCCGTTACCAGACCAATGTCAGCCAACTTGGGCTGACCTTTAACATAAATGATATTGGCGGGTTTGATGTCCCGGTGGATGAGTTGCTGCTGGTGGAGGCAGTGGAGCGCATCGGCCAGCGCCCGGCCTAGGCCTACGCACTCTTTCGCTGGCAAGGCGCCGCGTTGGCGGATGACCGTGCCCAGGTTCTTGGGTGTGTAGGTGTCCGGTTGGATTTGCTGCTCTGTCTTTTCGTCGTCCCCCGGTTCCATGATGTAGTAGAAGAACCCTCGTTCGTCATTTCTCCCCACGTGGAGGATGTGGACGAAGCCGGGGTGAGATCGGGAGATGGGCATGAATTTCTGGATGCCGCGAAACTCGCGCTCGTAGGGCCCGTCGTCGTTAAAGTCGCGTCGATGGACCATCTTGACCACATGGTGCAGTCCGATGGCATTGCGCGCCAGCCAGACCTCGCCGTAACCGCCTTTGCCCACTTGTCGCACGAGAGTGTGGTCGGCGACGGTTGGGCCCGGCTCGTGATTGCCCTTATCGGGCTGCGCCACCTCCTTCGCGGCCACCTTCTCCTTCTCCTTTCGGGTCTCCTCAACCTGCTGGAGGGTTTGGGTGAGTGTTTGCTCCAGGTGTTCCTTCTCTTGGCGCAGGGCGCGGGTGTGACTGAGCAGGGACCAGGCGAGGGAGAAGGGGATCTGCATTCCCGAGATGAGCATCCAATTCACCCAGACGTGACTTTTCCAGACCCAGATGCAGCTGAATAGAGCGACTGCGAGGGCGCCGGCAATGCTGAATCCGACCGCCCAACCCGGTCGCAGCCAGACGAGCCCGCAGCCGAACAGTGCCGCCGTGGTGAGGACCAGGGCCAGATGCATCGGTTGATTTTGGTATCCCCAATAGCGAAGCGAATCTCCGCGCACCAGGTTGGCGAAGGCGGTTGCTGCGATCTCCACCCCCGAGATACGATCCGTGGTCCATCTCGAGTAGGGAAACCGATAATGGTCGGTGATCTCCTGGGCGTCCTTCGCCCCGGGCAAGCTTCCGACAAATACGTTAGCGCCCTTGAAGTATCCCTTCGGTTGGGAGTCTTTGCCGATCACCTCGCGAAAGGTGAATGATTTTAGCGAGCCTGACTTCCCGTAATAGTTCAACCAAAGCTCATTGTCAGGAGGGCTTCCCGGCTTGGCCAGGTATTGGGATCCTGCCAGCTGTGCGGCGACCCAGGCGAAGCCTGGCTCCTGCTCGTCCCCATGATGGAAGGATCTGACCATGTTGTCCCCGTCGCTCCTCACCTTCGAGAGGCCGAGATGCGCTTTGGCTTCCTTGAGCGCGGGGAATGGGGGGAGAACTGTGCTGATGTTTAGTTCGGCGTGGGCTCGATCCTCGGTGACGGTGGCCAGAACCACCATCCGATTTCTTTCGATGGCCCGGGCGAGTTTGCGGTCTCCGGCTTCGGTGAGGTTGGTCTGAACCTTGATCGAACGGGGAAGCTGGAACCAGATGTCGAGAACGACCAGGTTCGCGCCGTCGTCGGTCATTCGGTCCACAAAATCAGCGAGCAGGCCTCGGTCGAAGTCGGCGGCTCGCTGCCCGAGAGCCTCGTAGCTTTTGTTGTCGAGGAAGACCACGACAACCTCGGGGGGAGGAGCGGTGGCCGGGCGCAGGAGGTAGCCGAAGTCATAGCTCCATCTCAGCCACGGATCGCCCAGCACCGAATACCAGAGCAGCAGGGTAAGCGCGAGGCACATCAACCCTCCGGCGAGCGAGTTTCGGCGCAGCGTCTTGACGATGGTGCTGGGCCGGTTCATTGCAGATTCCGGCCCCGCCTGGGAAGTTGTAGCTTCGCGGGATCAGGAAGAGCACGGGCAGGCTGACGGAGTGGGCACATGGCTAAGGCTGCCCGGATCGGGGGGCGGGCTTCGCGCCGAACGGTTTCAGCAACTCGTCGAGGCGATAATGGGTATAGCGGCTGTGGCTGGCTACGTTCTGGGAGTCGGCGTTGGCGACCCAGAACTCGAGGGTCTCAGGCGCGAACAGCACGGAGTGAATATTGGAGCCCATGCACACCGGCTTGGTCATCAGGTCGCGGGCTCCCGAGGCGTCAATTTTTCCATAGCCTTCCTTCACTCGCTTGGCGAGTGCCTCGTAACGGTCTCCGGCGGACATGAGCACCGCGTCCTTGAAGGCGTGAGGCAGCTTGGGATGACTCTCTCCAGCCCAGATGGTCTCGAACGTGGTTGGGGTGGCGGCGATGCCCACGGCTCTTTTGGTTTTCCCATCGGAGATCACGTAGTAGTATTCACAGGTCCGAGGGCTGCCCTTCATGATCGCCAAGGCTTCCTCGATGGTGCCCGCTTTCTCCATCACCTCTCGCACCAGTTGCGCCATCGGCTTTCCGTCCCAGTTTCCTTCGCCACGCCCGCCCATCTCCCCGATGGCCACCTTTTTCTCGTTCATGGCAGTCACCGAGCCGACAAAACCGGCGTAGCCGACATTGATCCACGCATGGCCTTGATCTGGCTTGAACACCATCACGACCGCATTTTGTTCCAGGCCGATGCCGCGGAGGTAGTCCAGGATTCGGCCATGATACATCGTTCCGCCGACGGTGGAATCTCCGTAGACGGCAAACCCGCTGCAGTGAAAAAGTTCGGGGAAAAAGTTGGCCAGTCGAATCTCCTCACGATCCAGTTTGGTGGCCATGGCGAGCGAGTCCATTTCGCGCAGATAACGCGGGTCGATAAAGGGATTGAGCCGGCGCTGTGCCTCCTCGATTTCACCAAAGAACCAACGTCCTTTCTCGAAGGAGCTTCCGACCCCCACTCCATAAAGCACTCGTTCGACCAGATCCTGCACGGATTTCCTCATGAGAACCCCCTGCTGGTGTCCCATTTCTTCTGGACTGCCTTCCAAATGCAGCACCCGCGTGCCATCGATGGATTCCAGCCTTCCCTTGCCCTCGATCGCCAGCAGCCTC
Organism: Verrucomicrobiales bacterium; assembly: GCA_016793885.1. Lineage (NCBI taxonomy): Bacteria > Pseudomonadati > Verrucomicrobiota > Verrucomicrobiia > Verrucomicrobiales > Verrucomicrobiales bacterium. Next base: position 15,255 of record JAEUHE010000092.1, on the reverse strand, counting down.
CGTTCCCCGGTGGCTGGTCCCAGTGTAGGGATGTGTTGGTTGAGGCTCGAGAGCATCACCGGCAACGCACGGGTCAGGTGAGAGAGGGCCGTGGTCTCGATGCGATCGCCTTCGCGGGCAGCAAGGGACCAGTCTTTGTCGTCGATCCCCGGCTGGAACTGCGGGTTGGACAGCCGGAGAGCAACATCGACACCGGCCTTATCGGTCCAGCGTAACCCTAGCGGCATGGAGTCGGCGACCCGGAGGGTGAAGGTGAGGGTCCCGGAAGGAAGTTTGAGGGCTTGGATGGCCTCGGGCTTGGGTGTGGCAGAGATCACCCGACAGCTCGTCCCGTCGAGTTGGGTGTCTTCCAGGGTTTTGACCTCGCAGAGAAAAGGGAGTAGAGCGAGTTGCTCGCGCGACACGGGCAGTTTCATCGGCCCCAGTTGGGTTCTATCGATCTTCTCGGGCGCGGTTTGAAACCGTGGAACTCCCGATTTCCCGATCACCCCAAATTTCTTTAAAGGAGCGTATATCCAAAGCTCATTGCGGTCGCGAGTGATGGTCAGTTCGGTTTGGTCGATCTTGAACGAGGCGCGGATCCGATTGCTGCTGGCGATTGCAAGATCCCCGTGGGCTTGAGCGGCTTGCTTAGGAAGCCCCTTGGCCTCGACGAGTTTCCATCCAGCCGAGAAGGTTCGAGGTGAACCATCGGAACCCGCATCAAACACCGAGCTGACGTGTTGCAGCGCGGCATTGAAGAGTTCGATGCCCGTGGGGGCAGGTGGCGGGGTGGTCTGGGTCCGTCCGATGGTAAGAAGTCCGGACAGCAGGATAGTCGTAGCCAGGAACCGGGTTTTCATGCGTAGCTTCTGTGAGGGAGTGTAAGCGGGTTAGCCGTGGGAGGGAAGCGGGGAATGGAGTGCTGTAGGCCTCTACAGCTTTTCGGTGCCCCCGGAGGGGAGCCCAGCTCCGCTGGAGAGACCAAAGCGGCAGAGGGCTGCCGCACTCCATACGTCTTTCCTCCTCGCGAAGCGTTTGGAGTGCTGTAGGCCTCTACAGCTTTTCGGTGCCCCCGGAGGGGAGCCCAGCTCCGCTGGAGAGACCAAAGCGGCAGAGGGCTGCCGCACTCCATAGAGTGGATCCAGCCTCACCGGATTTTACATCGCTTCTCGGTATCGCCACAGGCAACCTCAACTCAGTTAAAGTTCTCAGGCTTATGTCGCTCTACAAACGCATTGGTGGTCATGAAGGCATCGCTCGATTGCTGCGTCCTTTTTACGCGGATGTTCGCCAGCATCAGATCCTGGGCCCGATCTTCAACTCGCGGATTTCCGACTGGCCTGCGCACCTGGAGAAGATCGGAGAGTTTTGGGCCCGACAAACGGGAGGTCCATCCCGCTACGGGGGCGGCTTCGGGGGTGCACATATCTCCTTGGGTATCGGGGCTCCGCACTTGGAGCAGTGGCTAGAACTCTGGGACTTTAACTGTCGACGTCAGCTGCCGGCGCCGGAAGCGGCGGAAATGAGTGAGCTCGCTCATCGAATTGGTGCCCAGCTGCTGCGCATCCTCGGAGGACGTTCCGGCTTGAACATCGGATCCGAGCCTGGCCTCCCCCCTCAACCATCGCCGCGAGGATGAAACTTGCGGTGCACATCCCGCAAACGAGCCGGTGCGACGTGGGTGTAGATCTCGGTGGTGCTGATGCTGGCATGACCGAGTAAATCCTGGATCACTCGCAGGTCGGCGCCATGTTCCAGTAGATGGGTGGCAAAGCTATGCCGCAGCATGTGGGGCGTGATGTTGCGTGTGATGCCGGCGTAGAGCGCACGCTTTTTGACGCGCAGCCACATCGTGTAGTGGCCGAAGCTTCGGCCGCGCTGATTCAGAAAGACATTGGCGGGCGAATGAGGTTTCACCAGGTGGGGTCGGCCTCCGACCAGGTATCTTCGGATCGCATCGATGGCCGGGGCTCCCATGGGCACCACCCGCTCCTTGTTTCCTTTGCCGAGCACTTGGACAAATGCGGCGTCGAGCTGCAGCTGTTCGAGGCGTAGGTTGCGCAGTTCGGCCAGGCGCAGGCCGGAGGAGTAGGCGAGTTCCAGGATGGCCTGATCGCAGAGGCTGCCTGGGGTCTCCGGAGTCACCGGCTTGAGCAGGCGATCGATGTCCTCGGCAGAAAGTGACTTGGGCAGGCGCTTCCAGCGTCGTGGCAGCGAAAGGTTTTCGGCCCAGTTGACTGGCAGATGTCCTTCCTGCTCGGCGAAGCGATAAAACGCGCGCAGGGCGGCAATGGAAAGATACACGCTCTCGTTGCTCAGGCGTTTGTCCTTGGGGGCGCCTGCTTTTTCCCAAGGGCGTCCGCGCTCCTGCTCCACAAAACGGAGGAGATGGGGAAGTTCGACCTGCTTCCATTCACTTAGGCCTTGGGCGACCGCCCAGGTTGCGAAATGATTCAGCAGCGTTTGATACGTCCGTTGAGTGAGAATCGATTGGCCCCGCTCGTGGCGCAGATACTGAAGGAAATCTTCGATGAGCGTTTCCATGCCGGGTTGTTAAACCGTCGCTGGAACTCGGAGGGTTCGCTCCAGGAGATCGGCGAGGCTCTCCGCCGCGCTAGCCGTCGTCTTGCCGAGTCGCAGGAGGGCAGGGATGCGACCTGGGCGTCGCAGCAGCGCTCCGGCTAGCTTGAGTCCACTCAGCCGGTAATCTGGCGTCATGAGTTGGTTGAAATCGAGGGCGAGGTCTTCGTTTGCTGCATCCGAGACCACTCTCACCGTTGCGCAGGGGAGTCCGCGGGCTTGGCAGACCGATTGAATGACACCGGATTCCATTTCCACGAGATCCTCACCGCCGCGGGCCCGCAGCGCACGCTTTTCATCCGCCGTGGCGGCAACTCGACTCGTGCAGAGAAACCGAGCTGCCTTGGCGCCGGCTTGTTCAAGCAAGCGGCTGAGCTCGGGTGAGGACGTCTCGAAGAACACTTGGCTGCCTTGGCAGTCCGGGTTGAGGCCGCCGGCGAAGCCACAGGTGAACACGCGATCGGGCTTACAGGTCGTGAGTTGACGCTCGAACGACTTCCTCGCGTTGTGCGGTCCCATGCCCGTGACGAGAACCTCGAGTTCAGGTCCCGGGGACAGCCGGCGGAGAAATGGTTTGGACTCCTGGACGACCGCGAAGCAGACCAAGGTTTTAGGAATGCGGATCATTTCACTCCCGCCAACCGCTCCTTCCAGATCCGATACAGCTCGACCGTCGCTCGGACGTCGCGTAGGCAGTACTCGGCAATCTCGCGGTGCCGGCCTTCGTTCATGAGCTTTCCAACATCCATCCCGCTGATTCCGTGACTCTTAGGGGATTCGATCCCGAAGGTCTTGCAATAAAAATCGAGGTTAAACTTCCGTGCCGCGCCATCTCTCCCGCTGACTCCATAAAACGTCAACTGCTCAGCGAGGTCGCAATGGGGCTCTACGGCGTAGCGGTAGCCCAGCCAATCCTTGCGGCTGATGGGCACGTTGAGAACGGCGGAACGGAGGTAGAGAAACGGAACATCGAAGCCGCGGCCGTTGAAGGTGACCACGGAATCGTAGCGCTTGGCCACCTCCCAGAATCCTTCAAGCAACTCGGTCTCATCGCAGCACGGTTTGAATTCCACTCCTGCGGTCGGTGCCTCCTCTGGATCGAAATCATCCGCCAGGAAGAGGACCTGTCCGCGCTGGGAGTCGGCATTCAGCATGGCGAGGCAGACCACCCGAGCGGTGAGAGGCCAGAGGCCAAACAGGTTTTGGATCTCCGCACGCTTCGCGTCGCGTTCCGCTTCGCTGGGAAGTTTGCCGGCGTCGCGAAAGAGATATTCCTGTTGAGTTTCGTCGAAGGCTTCGGCGGGGAGCCCGACGGTTTCTATGTCGAATACCAAAGTTGCCATGGGAAAAAAAACAGGATGGGGAAACCCGTTGGCACAAACCAAGTCTCGCCATCCTGGAATCGGTTATTGCTAACCTTTACTTCTTCTTCTTCTTCGCTGCTGGTTTCTTAACTGCTTTCTTTGCTGCTTTCTTTTTTGCTGCCACTCGTAATCACCCCCGATCCATTTTGTGGTTTAGGTGATTGGACTTGTAGCTGAAACTTTTCTTAGAGCGAGACTTTTTTTTATTGAACGAAGATTTATGAATAAGAATTACGCTCCGAATTTGTCGAACATCTTCGCGTTCGCTTGCATTAATCGCATCAGATATTTCGCTTCGAACACTCCGAGTGATCCCATGTTTGCGCCGGTCTCGGTGAAGCGTTCCAGCTTGTCAGAGCCGGATGAAGATGAGGTGAGGAGCACGGGCTGCGGGTGCCAAGAATGGCCGTGCAACGCACAGGGAGTGGAGTGATCGCCAGTGATGGCGAGCACGTCCGGACGCTTCTGCAAAAGGATGGGAAGGGCCGCATCAAAATCTTCGATCGCTTTGCGCTTCGCCTCGAAGTTGCCGTCCTCGCCGTGCTTGTCGGTGTACTTGTAATGGATGAAAAAGAAATCGTAGTTGTCGTATTCGGCGAGGTAGCGCTCGAACTGCTGAGCGATGGTTTCAGGCCCTTCGATCTTCTTCATCCCGACGAGTTGGGAGAGTCCTTTGTACATCGGATAAACGGCCAGTGCGGCGGCCCGCATGCCGTAGCGCTCTTGGAACGTGGGGATGGCAGGCTGGTGGGCGATGCCGCGAAGCAGAAAGCCGTTGGCCGGTTGACGGCCCTTGAGAACGGGGAGGGCTGCCTTGTAGAAGTCGGCGATGAGCTTGGCGGTCTTCTTCTGTTTGGCGGATTTGGCGTTGGTCGGCTTCACTGCGGGAATGGCGAGGCCTTCGCGATTCGGGTCGGCATCGGTCAACGGCCCTTCGAGTCCCTTGCCGCGGAAGATCACCACGAAGCGGTGCTCCTTGCCGGGACGAATGATCACCTCGGTGTCGCCGATGCGTTTGACTTTCTTGCTCAGGAGTTCGCACAGCTCGACGCACACCTCGGTCTTAATGCGCCCGGCCCGGCGGTCGGTCACGATGCCCTTCTCGTTGAGAGTGCAAAAATTTGCTCGAGCCGCCACATCTCCCGCCTTGAGGTCGATTCCGAGTCCCAGGGCTTCGATGACCCCGCGTCCCACCTGATATTCCAACGGGTCGTAGCCGAACAGCGCGAGATGGCCAGGTCCACTGCCGGGAGTGATGCCTGGGGCGACCGGGATCATGCGTCCTTGAGCGGCATCCTGGGTGAGTAGGTCGAGGTTCGGGGTGGCGGCGGCCTCCAGCGGGGTGAGGTAGTTTTGCTCCTTCGTCGCGATGTCGCCTAAGCCATCGAGCACGACCAGCACCAGCTTGGCGGGAGTTTTAACCAGAAGTTGGGAATAGAGGGCGTCGAGGTTCATGGATGTGTTGAGTAACAGTTTGAGTTCAGTATCTACGGTGTGCTCTACCCGGAATGGAACCGGCAAAAGCGGCGGCAATCATGCGGCTGTTTGGACAGGAGCGTCAACGGTTGAAACGCTGATCTCGAGGCTTGTGTCAGGATCATCCTATAGGGTATTCCACCGGAGTCATGACTACGTTATCTGGCATTCGGGCGATCCTGCTCCTGATCGGGGGATTGGCGGCCGCGTTTCCGGGCTACATGGCCGTTGCCGAGGAGACCGTGCATTCGGTGTTGGTGCCGGTGTCGTCCACCACTCTTTCCGGATACGTTGACACCTCTACTCCTTGGAATGTCGGCCCCACCTCGACGCAGATTCCGGAGCCCGGTTCTGCTGCGTTGTTCGCCCTGGCAGGCGTGGCCCTTTATGCTGGGGCTCGGGCTTTCCGTAAACCTCGGTGAGCGATGTCCGGTGGGCATCGCCGCATACCATTGTAGATTTTTCCATGTCCACCCCACTGCTGAAGCTGGTTGCGGTGCATCGGTCGTTCGCCTCCGGAGTTGGAGGTCCTTCCCTTTCCATCCTGCGCGGCGTGGAGGTCACGATTGAGCGCGGCGAGAGTGTGGCGATCGTGGGTCCCTCGGGCTCCGGCAAGAGCACGGTGCTCAATCTGTTGGGAACCCTGGATCGACCGGATCAAGGGCAGGTGTTGTTCGAGGGCCAGGACCTGACGACTCTCGATGAGCGGGCTCTGGCGGTGTTTCGCAATCGGAGCATCGGGTTTGTTTTTCAATCTCATCATCTTCTGCCGCATTGCACGGTTTGGGAGAATGTACTGATTCCGACGCTGGCGGAGCATCGCTCCGCCCCGCCCGCGGCCATGGAGCGGGCTCGACACTTGCTGAAGCGGGTCGGGTTGGCGGATCGGCTGTCGCATCGGCCGGGTCAGCTCTCGGGCGGTGAACGCCAGCGGGCGGCGGTGGTGCGCGCGCTGGTGAACGAGCCCAGCGTCCTGCTGGCCGACGAACCCACGGGAGCCTTGGATCGCGTTGCCGCCGCCGAGTTGGGAAAACTTTTGGTCGAGCTGAACTTGGAGGAGAAGATCACTTTGGTGGTCGTCACTCATGCGCTTGACTTGGCCCGCTCCATGGGGCGCGTGCTGGAACTTCGCGATGGCCGCTTGCAGAGCCTGGCGAATGCGAATGCATGACATGAGCTGGTTTCGACTGATTCTGCGCAGCTTGGCCCATCATTGGCGCGCCCATGTGGGAGTGTTTTTGGGGGCGACCCTGGGCAGCGCGATTTTGATTGGAGCTTTGGTGGTGGGCGATTCGGTTCGGGGGAGTCTGCGTGATTTGGGGATGGAGAGGCTGCTGGGGCATCATTTTGCAGTGAGCTCCGGCGACCGGTTCTATCGTTCCATTCTCTTCAGCTCGTTTGAGCCGCAGCACACTTTGGCGGGGCATCTGGCGACGCGTCCGGATCTCGATCCGAGTCGTTACGAACTCACCGCCGCGCCGGCGACGCTGCTGCATCTTCCGGGCACCGCGGCTCGCCAAGACCAGTCTCAGCGGGCCAATCGAGTAAACGTCTACGGCGTGCCCACCGGCTCTTTGTTTCGTTTTCCGGGAAGCGCTAGCGCTGGGGGGGGGCGGGAAGCTGAGTTGGATCCCGCGGCGGAGATGGCGTGGCAGATGCGAGTTGATCCTCCGCCCGGGACAGTGATCTTGAACGAGGCACTGGCTGCTCAGTTGCAGGCCAAGCCCGGGGATGAACTGGTTTTCCGCCTGCACAAGCCCAGCGCGTTGTCGCGCGATGCAGTGATCACTCCCCGAGAGGATCAGAGCATCGCGCTCCGGGTTCGAGTGCACTCCGTGTTGACGGGGACGGAGGGGGGGAATCTGTCATTGCGGTCCAGCCAGACTCCCCCGTTGAACGCATTTTTTCGCCTGGAGGAATTGGATGAATTGGCGGGGGTGGCAGGTTTGGCCAACCTCACCTTGATGCCGCCCTTCGTGACCCGGACTGAGGCATCCTTCTGGCAGCGGGTGCGGCTGTGGGTCTCGGCCCTCTTCGCACGGGGAGCCGGCACCGGACCGGAGGGCAATCGGACCTTGGCTCCGGCGACGATTCAGGGAGCCTTGCTGGCGGGCGCTTTGTCGAACCTGTGGACGCTGGCCGATGCGGAGCTCACGTTGCGCGATGTGCCGGGCGATCCGAGCAGCCGCGAGCTGATCAGCCGTCGGATCTTTCTCTCTGACTCCCTCGCGCGCGCCGCGCTGGAGGGCGGTGGGCAGGGGGTTCTCACGTACTTGGTGAACGAACTTCGACATGGAGACTTGGCCGCTCCTTATTCCATGGTGGCGGCGGTCGAGGCGCCGTGGGTGCCGGAGAACCTGGCCGACGACGAGGTGGTGGTGAATCAGTGGCTGGCGGAAGATCTCCAGCTGAAGCCGGGTGATGCCCTGGACCTTTCCTATTATCTTTTGGATACCGGCACCGCCTTGGTGGAGAGGACCAATCGTTTCCGGGTGCGCTCGATCGTTTCGATGCAGGGGCGCTATGCGGATCGCAGTTTGATGCCGGAGTTTCCCGGGCTTTCGAAGGCCGAGAGCACGCGCGACTGGGATGCGGGGTTTAAGCTGGTGCACCCGATTCGTGACAAGGATGAGGAGTACTGGAAGCAGCACCGAGGCACCCCGAAGGCGTTCATTCGACTGAGCGCAGGGCAGAAACTGTGGGCCAACCGGTTCGGATCTTTGACGGCCATACGCTATTCGGTGTCGAGTGGCTCAGCGCCCTTGGCGGCTGCGCAGGAGGCTCTGGAAGCCTCCTTGCGCGCTCGCATCTCACCGGAAACGATCGGGCTTCGGTTTGAGCCCGTGCGTGAGCAGGCGCTTCAGGCGGCGGCGGACTCGCAAGATTTTGGCGGGCTGTTCATTGGGTTCAGTTTCTTCCTGATCGTTGCCGCCCTGATTTTAATGGCGCTGCTGTTTCAGTTCGGAGTCGAGCAGCGCCAGCAGGAGATCGGCACCTATCTCGCGCTGGGATTTGCACCCAACCAAGTTCGCCGGATTTACTTGGCGGAGGGTTTGGCGTTGTCGGGGTTGGCCGGGCTGGCGGGCGCGTGGGGTGGGAAGGTTTATGCGGAGGCTTTGCTGTGGGCGTTGGGCAGTCTCTGGCAAGGGGCGGTGGGCACCTCGCATCTGAAGCTGCACCTGACGCCTCAGACTCTGTGCATGGGTTTGGTGGCGTCCTTGCTGGTCAGCGGGCTCACTCTGTTCTGGATGCTCCGGAAGCTGGGTAGGAGGCCCGCCCGCGAGCTGCTCTCGGCTGGGGTATGGCTGGAGGAGGCGCCGGGGACGGTGGGATCTGGACGCGGATGGTCGCCGTGGGTGATGGCGTTCGGATTGATCGGCGCCGTGGGGATGGTTGGGTGGGCGCTTTCACGTCGTGAGGCGGCTAATGCCCCGCTGTTTTTTGGGGCGTCGGCGCTGGCGCTGGTTGCCGGCCTGGGTGCGGTGTCATGGTGTCTGCGACGGTGGAGCGAAACGCCCGCGCTGGCCGAGGGGTTGAGCATTCGGTCTCTCCTGGTTCGGGGCGTCGGCAGGCGACGTTCACGCAGCCTGGCGACCTGTGCCTTGCTCGCCTGCGGCAGCTTTTTGGTGGTCTCGATCGGAGCTCACCGGCTGGATGCCCACTTTGATGCAGGCCGCCGATCCTCCGGGACGGGGGGCTTTGCTCTGATTGCTGAGAGCACGCTGCCGGTCGTTCAAGATTTAAATACTTCGGCCGGCCGTGAAGCTTTGAACTTGGACGAGCGGACCCTGAGCACTGTGGCGGCGGTTCCGTTTCGGCTGCGTGCGGGTGATGACGCCAGCTGTTTGAATCTCAACCGGGCCCAGAATCCCCGGATACTCGGCGTCACGCCAGCCGGATTGGCTGATCGCAGCGCCTTTTCCTTCGCGGGCGCTGCCTCGGGGCTGCGAACGGAGGATGGGTGGAAGCTGCTGGAAAGCCCGCCTGTTCCTTATGCTGATGGGGACGGGGAAGGCGAGGTGATCCCCGCGATCGGGGATGCGGCTTCGATTCAGTGGGCGCTGGGCAAGAAGTTGGGCGACACCTTGACGCTGGCCGACGAGGCGGGGCGGCCTTTCAAGATTCGCTTGGTCGCGGGCTTGGCCAACTCGATTCTGCAAGGGAATCTGGTGATCCACGAACGCGAGTTTATCCGCCGTTTTCCGAGCGTGGGAGGTTACCAATATTTTCTGATCGATGCGCCGACCAACCAGATTTCCTCCGTGGCAGGGGAGCTGTCCCGTGGGCTGAAGGATGCGGGGCTGGAGGCGACCCCGACGGTCGTTCGGCTGGCCCAGTTCAACGGGGTGCAGAACACGTATCTAAACACCTTTCAGATGTTGGGTGGTTTGGGCCTGTTGCTCGGAAGCGTTGGTCTGGGGGTGGTGTTGTTGCGTAACGCCCTTGAACGCCGGGCCGAGCTGGGGCTCTTTCGCGCGCTCGGATTTCGCCGGGGCATGATCTATGGGCTTTTGTTTTGGGAGCACTTGGGATTGTTGACCGCCGGGCTGGGCGTCGGCGTGGGCGCGGCCTTGCTCGCCGTGGTGCCGGTCGCTCTCTCGCCGACCAACGATCTGCCGGTGCCGCTGCTGCTGGCACTGCTGTCCGGCGTGTTCGTGGTAGGCCTGATCTCGACACTTCTCTCCTCGGTGGTGGCGCTTCGGGGCAGGCTCCTGGACAACCTGCGTGCCGAGTAGGAGAACCTGACCGGTCAAGTCGTGAGGATCTGCGCGGCAGCCACGACGCGAATCACCGCCTCAAAGGGGGTGTCGCCGAGGAGCACCCGCTGATTCCCTTTTGCGGGCTTTCCAAATCATCAAGACCTGATAGATTCCCTCTCCCTCCCGGACGCTGACGTAGGTTTCTGTGGAGGTAAGACCAATTTGAAAGCATTAGTAGCGAATGGAAATCGACGCTCGGAACGGGTGTTCCTGGTCGGGGTGGAGTGGAAATCGAAGTCTCTCTGGGAGACACAGGATTCCCTTGCTGAGCTAGAGGAATTGGTGTCGACGGCAGGCGGGGAGGTGGTGGGCACTGGCACCCAGAAGATGGAGACGCCGGTGGCTGCTACCTATATTGGCAGTGGGAAGGCGGCGGAGTTTGCCGGAAATTGTCAGGGAGATCAGGTGGACACGGTGATCTTCGATGACGAGCTTTCGCCCGCGCAAAACAGGAACCTGGAACGAATCTTCGAGTGCAAGGTGCTGGATCGGACCTCCCTGATCTTGGACATCTTCGCGCAGCGCGCGCGCACGCGTGAGGGCAAGCTGCAGATCGAGCTGGCGCAGCTCGAGCATTTGCTTCCCCGTTTGACCCGCTTCTGGGGGCATTTGTCCCGGCAGAAAGGCGGCATCGGCATGCGGGGTGACGGCGAAACCCAGCTGGAGACGGATCGACGTCGGGTGCAGGACCGGATTGCTCGGATCAACCGGGAACTTGACGAGGTCAAGCTGCATCGGTCGACCCAGCGTGAGGGTCGACAGCGGAGGTTGTGGCCGTTGGCTTCGATAGTGGGCTATACGAATGCCGGTAAGTCGACCTTGCTGAACCAGCTTACCGGAGCCAGCACCTTGGCCGAGGACAAGCTGTTTGCCACCCTGGATCCGACCACTCGAAGGCTTCGGCTTCCGACCAACCAGAACGTGTTGCTCACCGACACGGTGGGATTTATTCGCAAGCTTCCTCACGGCTTGGTGGAAGCGTTCAAGGCCACGTTGGAGGAGGTCGTGGTGGCTGATCTGCTGTTGCATGTCGTGGATGTCAGCCATCCGAACGCGGAGGAGCAAATTCTGGCGGTGAACCAGGTGCTAGCCGAGATTGGCGCGGCGGAGCAACCGACCTTGATGGTTTTTAACAAGGTAGACCGTCTGGAGCGGCCTGATCGGGTTCAGAGCTTCGTGGATCGCTTTCCGAAGTCGGTGGCGGTGTCGGCTCGCACGGGAGAAGGGGTGTCGCAGCTACTGGCCGAGTTGGGGACAGCGCTGAAGCCCATTCGGCAGTTCGTGCAGCTGCAGGTACCGCCGGAGAACTCCGCGGTGATTGCCCGTTTGCATGCCGTGGGGGAGGTGGTGGAGTGCGACTATACGGGTCCTGAAGTGCTGCTCAAGGTGCGCATCCAACCCCACCATCGGTCGGAGTTTCAGCCCTTCGTCACCGCTGAGCTTTAGCCGCACGTGGCGGCGGCGGGGATATGTTCCAAGCTGGGGACGGCCCAGGTGGCACCGTGCCGTTCGAGTTCGGCCACGGAGGAAGTGCCGGTGGCCACCGCCAAGCACCGCGCCGAGATCGCTTTCGCGCAGCGGATGTCCATGGGGGTATCCCCGATCACCAGTACCTGCTCCCCTTCCAATGGCAACCCCAGAAGGTCGCTTCCGCGAGTGCGGGCGATCGCTGCGATTCGGTTTCGATCCTCATGATCATCGCCGAATCCCCCGGTGGAGAACTCCTGCCAGAGTTGGAAGTGACGTAGTTTGATCTCGGCACCCAACCGCACATTGCCGGTGAGGAGGCCGATGGCGGGCGGTTGAGGAAGCGCTCGCAAGTCGCGAAGGAACTCCCAGACGAAGGGGCAGGCCTTTCCGGGATTCTGGGTCAGGATGTGATCGAGCCAGAAGTAGTAGACATCAAAGAAGTAGTGGACGTTCTCGGGGGTATGCTCGACCTGGTGTCGTTGGAAGAGTTCTCGCACGAGCGAGGTGTCGGTCCGACCGGCGAATTCCATCCCTTCGGTGGCATCGAGCACCCCAAAGGCGGTGGCGAAGGCTTGGCGGAAGGCCTTGCGTCCGGCGCCTCCGGTGTGGAGCAGAGTGCCGTCGATATCAAACAGAACCAGGTGTACCATGGGTGGTTAAGTGGGGGCTAAGGGGGCGCCTAGTCCTTTTTGCCTTTTCCGTATTCCTCGATTTCAGCCATGAGGAAGTGCACCAAGTGCTTGAGCCGATCCTCCAGAGGCAGGGTGGAAAGGATGGTTTGGCGGGCCATGGGGCTGGTGAGCACGGCGCAGGACACCAAATCCGCGACGTGATCGGGTCCCGGGAGGGCCTCGAGGTAGTGTACGACCTCCTCGATTGTTTCGCCGTTGGCTTTGCCTTTGGACTTTTTGGAGCCCTTCTTGGTCTTTTCAATAGCGGGGAAGGGGAAGGGGGCAGGTCCGACCTCCATTCGACGGCGCACCAATTCCAGAACTTTTTCTTTAAGGGCATCGATGACCAGATTGTCGGCTGGGGGGGTGGGAAGGGGCTTTATGGATTCAATTCTGTAAGGCTTAGTCTGCACAGTCTCAACGAGTTGCACTCGTGTTAAGCCTTGAAGTATGAGATGGGAAGTGCCATCTGCGTGGTCGACCGACACTCGAATCAAGCCAAGGCCAGCAATGGTGCAGGGGCGTTCCCGGCTGCGGGAGGGGTCCTGCATAGCGACTGAGAACATGCGGTGAGACTGCAGGGAGTCAGCCAGCATCTTGCGGTAGCGGGGCTCAAAGATGTAGAGCGGCAGCAGTGCCTGAGGGAACAGGGTGGCGCTGGGCAAGGTCATTACCGGCACTTGGTCGGGTAGTTCCATGAATCAAATCTAAGCTTCTGCGTCAGTAATTCAAGCGGTGGTCGTTACACTTGCCAAAAATCCAAGCCACCGACAGACTGAACACCTTATGAGGGCAGCATTAACGGTATTGACGATTATCTGTTTAGCGCTCGGAGGCGCACTCTATGTACGGAACAAACGTGCATTGGAGGCACAACAGAAGGACCAAGAACGGATCCTTGCGTTGTCCAACGACCTGGTGAAAGCCAGCGTGCAACGGGATGAGCTGCACAAGATCTCGCTGCTTCTGGAGACGAATCTCACCGTGACGTCGTTGGAACTCTCCGGGCTGTCCAATCATCTGGTGAAAACCTCGGCGGACCTCGAGAAGGCCAAGAGCGAGGCCAAGGCTGCGGCGGAGGCTTTTCAAGCGGAGATGAAAAAGCGCGATTCCAAGATTGCCGAGTTGGAGCACGAGAATACCACCTTGGAGAAACAATCCGATGATCTGCGTGGTGCCATTGGCGGCTTGGAGAAGGCGATTTCAGACACGGAGAAGAAACTGGCGGCCTCAGAAGGTGACCGTGAGTTTTTGTTGAAAGAACTGAAGCGGCTGCAGGCGGAGAAGGCGGAGTTGGAGCGGCAGTTCAACGATATCGTCGAGCTGCGCAAACAACTCTCTCGACTCAAGGAAGAGTTATCTATTGCCCGTCGAATTGAGTGGATCAAGAAAGGTATCTTTGGTTTCTCCGAAGCGAAAGGCGGCCAGATGCTGTTGCAGCAGACTCCAAAGCCGGCGAAACCGACCGCGACGGCCACGAACTTTGGGCTGCAGGCGGAGCTTCGAACCGACGGTTCGGCCACCATTACGACCCCTGGTGCCTTGCGTCCGAATGCGGCCCCGGCTCTGCCGCCACCCGCAGGAGGCACGCCAAGCCCAGCCCCTGCTCCCAAGCCCGCCACTCCCAAGCCGTGATGCCCGTGTAGTGCCTGAGGACCAGCTCATTGACTCCCATGGACGGGTGCTGCGCGACCTGCGGGTTAGCGTAACGGATCGCTGTAATTTCCGTTGTTTGTACTGCCTCCCAGAAACCGAAGCGGCTCAGAATTTTTACCGGGGCCGATGGGCCAACCTCCCCAACTCGACCCCCATCCAGCATTCCTGGGCTCCTCGATCCCACCTCCTTACCTTTGAGGAAATCGTTCGTTTTGTGCGACTGGCTGTGGGGCGGGGCATCCGCAAGATCCGCCTGACCGGCGGAGAGCCGCTGTTGCGTCGTGAGTTGGAAAAGTTGGTCGGTTTGCTGGCCGAGATCCCGGGCATCGAAGACCTGGCCATGACGACGAATGGGTCGGGCTTTCGCTCTCGCGGAGCCGCGTTGCGTCAGGCTGGACTCCGGCGAATCACCTTCAGCTTGGACTCCCTGGATCCCGCCATCTTTCGGAAAATGACCGGACGGGATGAATTGGATGAGGTGCTGGCTGGAATTCGGCTTGCCCGGGAGCTGGGGCTCTCGCCGGTGAAGGTCAACGCGGTGATCATTCGCGACCTGAACGATGGGGAGCTCGAGCGTCTGGCGGAGTTTAGTCGCGCGGAGGATCTTTCCTTTCGTTTCATTGAGTTCATGCCTTTGGACTCGGCGCGCGCCTGGCAGAAGGATCTGGTGGTGAGCGGCCAGGAGATCCTGCGTCGTCTTCAGGCGCGATTTCAACTGGAGCCGGTGGACTCGGAGAATCGTTCGGAGACTTCTAAACGATGGCGGTTTTCCGATGGACGTGGAGAGATTGGCATCATCGCCCCGGTGAGTGAACCGTTTTGCGGCCACTGCAATCGGCTACGGTTGACGGCCGATGGCAAGATCCGAACCTGTCTTTTCAGCGTTCAGGAACACGATATCCGCGATCGGATGCGATCCGGAGCAACGGATGCGCAGCTTTCCGACTATCTGACTCAGGTCGTTTGGCAGAAGGAAGCCCGACACCATATTGGGGAGCCGGAGTTCATCTCGCCTCCCCGTTCGATGAGCTGCATCGGCGGCTAGCAGCGAACACCGTCTGCACCAGGGCCTCGGCTGGGGTGAGGTTCGGAAACAGGAACGGCCCTGCTGCAGGCGGTGTTCGCTGCTAGAAGGCACTGCGTGCGGGGCAGCTCTATGGACCGCGGTGGCACGACCTAAGCATTACCCACAAGTTCTTCGACCAAATGTTAGAATCCCAAAGGGATTCCGGCTCAAAGCCCAGGGTTGGCGCGACGCAGGAGCGCCTACCCTGGGTTAGTCGTGGTTTTCTCACA